>DASVWD010000120.1 GCA_036389795.1 Longimicrobium sp. | reverse complement strand
ATCGCCTATGCACGCACGGCCAGCGGCCCACGTCGATAAATCGATGTGAAGATTCATCTTGCGAAGAAACACCCGTCGCATATCTTTCTCGCTCCCCCACGACCGCCGCACACTGGACCGCCCGGTACCGCTGCGCGGCCGGATTTCCCCCAGGAGCGATCCTCATGAAGAAGCTGAAGCTGGATCTCGACGCCGTCTCCGTCGATTCGTTCGAGACCTCGGCGTTCGCGCGGGGCGCCGGCGGCACGGTGCACGCGCACTTCGCCACGCGCGGCCAGCAGCCCACCTGCGGCCTCGACTGCTGCCAGACGTGCGTGGGCTGCCCGCCCGCGCCGACGGCGGAAGTGACCTGCGCCTGCTGACCGGTCCGGGTCGGTCCTGATGAGATCGGCCCGGCCGCGAGCGCTCGCGGCCGGGCCGTCGCCATTGCGCTCACGTGCCGGGCGCTCACGTATCCTCGACGTCGCTCACGTCGTCCTGGAACCGGAAGGGCGCTCCGCCCACCAGCTGGTCGCTGGTCACCGTCGGGCACCAGTGGCGCTCGACGTGCGCGACGACCTGCTCCGTGCCCCAGGAGTGCCCGCGCGGGTCCCTGTGGAAGGAGTCCGTCAGGTCGCGGCAGAGCAGCGGCCGCCTGCCCAGGTACGCCAGCTGCCGGATGCCGTACGGACGGCCGAGCACGCAGACGTTCGCGTGTACGCCCATCACGACGACGTCCTCGATCCCACGCTGCGCCAGCAGGTTGAACACCTCCTGGCCGCTGTCGCTCACGGCGTCTTCGGGGGCGATATCGATCGACGCGACCTGGCGGGTCCACGGGTAGGGCGGCCCCGCCTCGCAGCACGGCTCGGCCGAATCGCAGGAGCAGGGTCCCGGCTCCGCCAGGGCCGGCGGCAGCGCGGCCTCCCGGTCCGGGTTCCAGTCGTTCCAGTCGATCGGCACCGGCGCCTCCGCCCGGGGAGCCTGGAGGGCGCGCATCCGCGCGGGAGTTCCGTCGTAGAAGTCGGCGCAGCCGGCCGGCGCGTGGATGATCAGCGCCCCCCGCGCGCGGAGAGCGGAGACCACCGCGTTCATGCGGGGCGCCATCTCCGCCACGCGCCTGGCCGCCGACACGCAGTGATGGGCATCCCACATGTCGCAGACGACGACCGCCGCCCGCGCGGGGTCCCAGTCCGGCCGGAGCACCTCCCGCGCCCGGTCCGCTCCGTCGCCGGCCGCGGAGCGGACGCGCAGCCGCAGAAGCCGATTCCCCATCTACTTGCCCGTTGAACAGGGTGTAGCGTAACTCATCGGGAGCTCCGCCCGCGCCTCGAGCATCGATCCTTCCCGCGGCCCATGCGACGCAAGCGTCTCCAGCACGCAGCCGACAACCTGTGCCAGATGTTCTGCGGGTGGCGCCTCCATGGCTGCTACCCGGAGCTGGAGCGCCTCGGCTCGGGGACGCTGGTCGTCGACGTGCTCGCGGAGGCGTGCACGTTCGAAGGCGAGCCGATCCCGGCGCTCGGCATCGCCCGCGAGCTGGCGGCGTGGCTGCGCGAGGACCTGGCGGCCCACCACATCGACGTGGAGCGGCTTCGCGAGGCCAGGGTGACCGTCGAGGTCCGCCTCGGCACGGTGCCGAAAGCGGAGCGGCGTACCAGGGACTCCCACTTCGGCCCCGGCGGCCGGCACCTGGTCCCGCCGCGGTTCGTCGCCTGCGACCTCCTCTGCCGCAGCCGGGTGGCGACGGACGAGAAGGTCTATGCTTCCGAATATCGCGACTACGAGGAATGGCCGCCGGGCTGGCCTGGCCGGTAGCATCCGTCGGACCACCCGCGGAGGGCTCACAGAGGTAGCAGAGAGCTCCCGCGGTTCTCCGTCGACTCCGTGTGAGACTTCAGTCCGGATCTCGATGAGCAGGACAACGTAGCAGCGGACCCCGTGCGGGCATATCTTCTTCGCCGCGGCCGCGTCGGCATGCGCGGTGGTGTCCGTATCGCAATCCCCACAAGCTCGACCTCGGGCGTGCGGCGTGAGCGCGCCGGGATAATTCCTGATCATCGTTCATGAAGAAGGGAAACCATGCAACAAGCCGAGGAGCGGAAACACCTTCTCGCCGAGGCAACGCGCCTGTACGACCAGGGCAGACCCGCCGAAGCCCTCCCCCTTTTCGCGCAATGCCTCTCCCTGTTCGGTGAAGAGGACCGGTCGAGCGTCGAGTACGCGGACTTCTGCGGCAACTACGGCTCCGCGCTGGCCGAGTCCGGGAACCTCAAGCTGGCCGAGCGGATGTTCAACGCGGCCCTGCTGGTCTACGGGAGCCGGGGACAGAAGGCCGGCGTGGCGCGCACCCACTTCAACCTCGGCAACGTCTACGGCTACATGAACAGCCGTCAGCGTTGCTCCGACCACTACCGGCATGCGCTCGAGGCGTACCGCGACTGCAAGGATGCGCGCGGCGAGGGAGCCACCCTGCTGCAGCTGGCCAACCACTATGCCGGGATGGGGGTTTTCGACGAGGCGCGCGAGCGGCTGAAGGAGTTCGAGGGGCTGGACGAGCGCGTCAGGCGGGACCCCGAGCTCCGCCGGTCGTGGCGCTTCCAGCAGGCGAAGATCGCCCTGCACGACGGGCAGCCGGCGCAGGCGCTGACGCACCTGGAGGAGGCGCTCGACTGCGCGCGCCAGACCGGCGTTCCGGACTACGTCGAAGAGGCGGAGAGCGCGCTCGCGCAGGTCCGGCGGATGCTGGGAGGGACGCAGGAGGAGGAGCTGCCCGCGCTGGAGCGGGCCTACCAGGCTTCGAAGGAGCGGCAGGACCGCCACCTCCTGGAGAGGGCGTACGAGCTGGCGCGGGCGCTGGCCGCGAAAGGGGAGTGGGAGAGAGCCTTGGCGCTGTACGACGAATGCCTGGACCTGGTCGACACCCGGCGCGGCAGCCTGGACGGCGCGGAGCGGTTCCACTGGATGGAGCAGCTGGCCGGCGTGAGCCAGGAGTACGCCGCCCTCCTGTTCCGCCACGGCCGCGCCGAGCAGGCGCTGGAAGCCTCCGAGCGCGGGCAGGGGCGCGCGCTCCTCGACCTGATGTTCCGCCACCGGATCAAGCTCCAGGGCGAGCGCACCATCCGCGCCGCCGACAACGGGCGCGTGACCCTGGACGCGCCCCGCCGGGCGGAGATCCGGTCCGCGTTGCGCGATGCGGACGCGCACCTGTTCAAGATCCTGGAAACCGGCGACACCGCACTGGCGTGGCTCGCCGGCCCCGACGGCCGCGTGGACGCCTGGGACGCGGGGCCGGCCCGCGCCGCCCTGGAGCGGGTGATCGGGCTGCTGCTGCCGCCGGACGAGGCGGGCTCCCCGCCGCCCGCGGGCGAGGCGCGGGAAGTGCGCGCCCACGGGCCCGCGGCGCGCGTCTCCTGGGACGAGCTCCAGCAGGCGCTGGCGGCGCTCTACCAGGCGCTGTTCCCGGCGGGCGTGCGCGAGCGGCTGGAGAGCGGAGAGGGCCGCCTGCTGGTCGTCCCCCATCGCAGCTACTTCCACGTGCCGTGGGCGGCGCTCGGCCCGGCGGAGGGCCCCTCGCTCGGCGCCCGGTGGCAGGTCTGCGTGACGCCCTCGGTGGGCGTGTTCATGCAGCTGGACCGCCGGCGGGACCCCGAGGCGTGGCGCGGCCTGGCGGGCTTCCAGGTCCCCGCCGCCGCCATCGGGGACTGCGGGCCGCAGACCGTCGAGATCCCGGCGTTCCCCCTCCCGGACGCTCCCACCTTCTCCCTGAGCTTCTGCGAGCTCCCCGGCACGCGCGAGGAGGTGCGGCGCGTGGCCGAGCTCCTGGACGGCGCGGTGTTCACCGGGCCGCAGGCGCACCCCGCCGCCGTGCGCGCGGCCGCCACGGCCGCCGGCGTCCTGCACCTGGCGACCCACGGCTACTGGCACCTGGTTTCCGGGGAGCTGTCGTTCCTGGTCCTCGCCCCTTCTCCCGCCCCGCGGCCGGGCGCCGCCTCCCCCGGCGGAGGGCCGGGGGCGCTGTTCGCGTACCAGCTGATGGGGGACGACTTCACGACCCGCGCCGAGCTGGTGACGCTCTCCGGCTGCCAGACGGGGCTGGGCAGCCCCCACCCCGACACCTACATCAACCTCGCCCACAGCTTTCTCGTGGCGGGCGCCCGCTGCGTGCTGGTGAGCCTCTGGCCGATCCGCGACGACGCGGCCGCCGCGTTCATGGAGGAGTTCTACCTGGGCCTGCGGGAGGGCGGGCGCTCTCCCGCCGAGGCCCTGCAGCTGGCGCAGGCGGAGATGCGCCGGAGCATCCTCTGGAGCGAAGGGTGGAACTGGAGCGGGTTCGTGCTGGTGGGCAACGCCTTCCACGGCTTCGCCCCGGAGCCGGACGGACCCCGGTTCCCCGGCCCGGCCTTCTGCGGGGGGGACGTCCTGTGGGAAGGCGAGCCGGAAGGCGCCGTCCTGCCGCTGCAAAACTTCGCGGGCGAGCGCCAGGCGGGCGGCGAGGGCTGGCTCGTGAGCGGCGAGCGGATCGTGAAGATCCGCAAGCGCTAGGTCGGAAGATCGGTTGGTACGTGGCGGAAGCTCCGATGCATGATCTGGTCACGGATCTCGGACGACGAACCGCAGGTTGTTCCCGCCCACCAGCACCGTTGAACGTCATTCCGAGGGAGCCGCCGCACCGACCCGTGAACGCGATGAAGCCGGGCGGCGACCGAAGAATCTACTCACCCTGGCACGAGGGCAGTCGCAACGGACCGAGCTCGCTCGCACGCGGAGCAGATTTCTCGGCCGCGTCCAGCCTCTGGGGCGGAGGGAAGTCTCGTGAGGACGCCCCCTCGGAATGACATCTCCATGGTCGCACGATCGCCTGGGGAATCTGCCATGGCCGATTGATCTGCTTTCGCTCGCAGCTCGAAGTGTGCTACGTCCTCATCCCACGCAGACAAAGGAGAGAGAGATGAAGGTCATGGGTCTGGGGCTCGACCTCGACGGCCGGCTGCTGTTCCCTCCCAGGGACGACGAAGAGGTGTTCGAGGGCCTGGTGAGCGCCCTGGAAGCGAACGCGGAGCGCGTGCAGGGCCTGACCCGCGCCACGCAGGAAGCCGCCAGGCTGCGGGGCGAGCGGGCGCGCGCCGTCCTGGATCCGGGCGACCCCCGGGCCGCCGGATGGACCTGGCTGGCCAACGCCGCGGATCCCCAGATCGGGGAGATCGCCCGCGTCCTGGAGCCGCTGGCGCGGCATCGCGGCATGTCCGACCCCGCCGCGCCGCTGCTCTACCAGGGCGAGCCGCCCGAGCAGTGGCTCGAGTGGCTGCACCAGAACTACTACGCCCTGGGCCTGGAAGGCGCGAAGGTGCCGCAGTACGTGCTGATCGTGGGCGGGCCGGAGCAGGTGCCGTTCCTCTTCCAGTCCGTCCTGGACACGGTGGCGAACGTGGGCCGCGTGGCCTTCGACACGCCGGACGACCTGCGGCAGTACGTGGAGAAGCTGATCCGCCTGGAGACGGCGGCCGAGCCGGTCGTGCGGGAAGAGGCGGTCCTCTTCGCTCCCGACGCGGGCTTTCCCGACCCCACCCACTACAGCCGGCGGCAGATGGTGGAGCCCCTGGCCGAGTACGTCCGGGACGAGCTGCGGTTCTCCACCCGCGTGGTCGTGGGCGAAGAGGCGACCAAGGCCGGGCTGCTGAGCGCGCTGCAGGCCGGCAGGCCCGCCCTGGTCTACACGGCCAGCCACGGCCTGGGGGCCGCGGGCGCGCCCGCCGAGGTGCAGAGGCGGTTCAACGGCGCGATCTGCTGCCAGCACGCCGGCGAGCTCAGCCTCGACGCGCTCTTCACGGGGGACGACGTGCCGCTCGACCAGCCGTTCCTGGAGGGAGCGGTCTTCTTCCAGTTCGCCTGCTACGGGTACGGCACCCCCGCGCTGAGCGACTCCACGCACTGGATCAAGGGCGTGCCGGAGCAGCACACCGACGCCGACTTCGTCGCCGCGCTGCCCAGGAAGCTCCTGGCCCACCCCAGGGGGCCGATCGCGTTCATCGGCCACGTCGACATCGCCTTCCTGCTCGGCTTCGCGGCCTCGGAAGCCCCGCCGCCCTTCCTCGAGCGCTGGCACGAGCGCATCGCCCCCTTCAAGAGCGCCCTGCAGCAGCTGCTGGGCGTCCAGCCGGCCGGCCTGGCCATGCAGGACATGAACATGCGCTACAGTACGTGCAACGCGCAGATCACGCACACCTACGACCAGCAGCAGCGCGGCAGGCTGCAGTGGAACGAGCGGCTGAAGGCGCGCTTCCTGGACACCTGGCTCATGCGCGGCGACGCGCAGAACTACATGCTCTTCGGCGACCCGGCCGCACGCCTGCGCATCGCGACGTGACTGATATCAGTGCGAAGTGCGAAGTGCGGGGTGCGAAGTGCGGAACGGCACCTCGTGCCCGTCGAGTGCCGGATGGCCGGGCCGTGTCACGCATCCATCGGGCAGATCGTGCAAGCGGTGGGGAAAACGCGACCAGGCCGCTTTTGTCGCGGACCCGGTCGGGCTCGAGGTGCGTGAGTGCGTCGGTGCGGGGTTGTCCCGTATCCCACGGTTCACTTTCGCACTTTCGCACTTTCGCACTTCCGCACTCACGCACTTCCGCACTCACGCACTCGCCTTCTCCACCACCAGCGCCGTCACCATCCCGAACATCCCCATCGGCCCCTCGGCGTGGGGGAGGATGTGGCAGTGAAACGCCCAGGTGCCGGGGTTGTTGCAGTCGACGATCACGTCCCAGCGCTCGCCGGGGGCCACGTTCAGCGTGTCGCACTTCCACGGCGCGGGCTGCGGCCAGCCGTCCTTGTCGATCACCGTCATGTGCATCCCGTGCAGGTGCATCGGGTGGATCATCATCCCCTCGTTCATGAAGCGGATGCGCACCTTCTGACCCTGCTTCGCCACGACCGGCTCGGTGGCCGGGAAGCCCTTGCCGTTCAGGGTGTAGCCGTGGGCGCCGTCGTTCAGGATCATCACGTAGTCCACGTCCACCCGCTCAATCGGGCGCGGGGCCTTCGGCTCCACGATGAAGGCGCCCAGCAGCCCGTTCCCCACCTGCTTGGCCGCGTTGTGGTGCGAGTGGTACATGTGCGAGCCCGCGTTGGGGACCGTGAACTCGTAGGTGTAGCTCTCGCCCGGCTTCACCGGCGGCTGGGTGATGAACGGCACGCCGTCCTGGTCGTTCGGCAGCTCCAACCCGTGGAAGTGCACGGCGGTGGACTCGGGGAGCCTGTTGTGCAGCACCACGCGCACCCGGTCGCCCTCCTTCACGCGGATCTGCGGGCCCGGCACCTGGCGGTTATACGCCCACGCCTCCACCCGCTTCCCGGGCTCGGTCTCCCACTGCAGCACCTCGGCGGTGAGCTCGAACACCTTCACCCCGTTCTCGATGCGGGGCGCGAAGGGCTGGTTCCCCTTCCCCTCGGTCTTCGCCGGGAACGACTTGACACCCGCCTCGTGGTGGCGGTCCATCTCGTCGGCGGCGGCGCGGATCTCGGCCGGGCTCCTGGGGTGCGGCGCGGTGGTGCCGCCGCTGGCGTCGCTGTCGTGGGCCACGGCGGTCGCGGCGGGCGCCTGTGCACCCTGCGCCGCCTCTTCCCTGCACGCGGCCAGCGCGGTCCCCACCACCGGCACCGCGAGCCCCAGCGCGGAGAAGCGCAGGAAGTCGCGCCGGGACTTGCGGGCGGCCTCGGCGGCCTGGCGGTTCGTGCTCTCGCTCATTGCTCGTGTCGCTCCGTTCTGGCGTAAGCCGCGCATCCAGCGCGGCGCTCGGTTCACTCCCGATTCGGCCCGGAAGCTACGGCCCGCGCGGGGGAGCGTCTGTCGGGAGGGCGGCGGAAGCGGATGGCGGGCGGAGGCGGACGCCCGCGCCGGGAGGAGCACCACAGGCCGCGGGAGGTGTGGGGGATTTCCGAACGGGGGTCCAGATAGAGCAGAAACCGATTGGACCACAGAGAGGAACAGAGGAACGGAGAAGTCCTCTGTTCCTCTGTTCCTCTGTGTGAGGCCTTTCAGGACCTGTTCCGGGACGAGGCTCTGCAAGATGGGATCAGCCGTCCTCGGGGCCCGGTCCTCAGCGCCCGGCGGTCATTCGATCTCCGGGGCGGAGTCCGCGGCGTGGCGCAGCTTGTCGGGGTTCATCACGCGGTAGAAGGCCACGATGCGCTCGCCGTCCATCGCCAGCTCGGTGACGGCGAGCAGGCGGCCTTCCCAGAAGGTGAGCAGCGCCGGATGGCCGTTGACCGGGGCCACGCGGTGCCCGGTCCGGCCGCCGTACTTGCGCTCCAGCCCCAGCACGAACCGGCAGACGCGGTCGGCGCCGGACACCACGTTGCGCGCCGCCGGCACCTTGCCGCCGCCGTCGGTGGTGAAGGTCACGTCGGGCGCGAGCAGGGCGAGCACCCCGTCGCGGTCGTCGTCGGCGAGGGCCTGGAGGAAGCGGTGGAGGAGCCGCTCCCGCGCCTCGGGCGGCGGGGCGAAGCGCGGGCGGCCGGCGCGCACGCGCTCCCGCGCGCGGTGCACCATCTGGCGGACCGCCGCCTCGCTGCGCCCCAGCGCGTGGGCGATCTCGGCGTAGCCGGTGTCGAAGACGTCGCGCAGCAGGAACGCCGCCCGCTCCTCGGGCGCGAGCCGCTCCAGCAGCATCAGCAGCGCGATGGAGAGGTCGGAGGCGCGCTCCGCGCCGGCGTCGGGCGAGGGGGTGGCGACGGGCGCGGGGAGCCACGGGCCGGCGTACGCCGCCCGCTCGGTGGCGCTCCTGCGCAGGCGGTCGAGCGCCAGGCGGCTGACGACGGTCACCAGCCACGCCTCGGGCGACTGGACCGTGGCGGGGTCGATCCGCAGCCAGCGCAGGTAGGCCTCCTGCACGATGTCCTCCGCCTCCTGCGCGTCGCCCAGCATGCGGTACGCCAGGCCGAGCAGCCGCGGGCGGTGGGACAGCACCTCCGCGGAGATGCCGGACGGGTCGGGTGCGATCATGCCACGTAGACGGGCGAGAGGCGCGGGTGTGACAGCCTATCGTCCGCCGGTGCGAAGTGCGAGGTGCGAAGTGCGACTGTCACAGGCGCGCGCCCTCCGCGTCTTGATCAGCGTGAGCACGCCGGCGCACGGTGGCGCCCGGCGCGCTTGCATCGACCCACGAACCGAGAGGTGCGAGAATGCAGGATGCCGCAACGACCGCCGTCCCTACCGCGAGCGACGGCCGGGAAGCCGCCGCCGCGCACGGACCGCGGATCGACTACACCCGCGTGGCGCCGGAGGCGGCGCGGGCGCAGTTCGCGATGGAGGCCTACGTGCGCCAGTGCGGGCTGGAGCACTCGCTGATCCACCTGGTCAAGCTGCGCGCGTCGTACCTCAACGGCTGCGCCTACTGCGTGGACATGCACACCAAGGACGCGCGCGCGGCCGGCGAGAGCGAGCAGCGGCTGTACGCAATCCCGGTCTGGCGCGAGGGGCCGTTCTTCACGCCCCGCGAGCGGGCCGCGCTCGCCTGGACCGAGGCGGTCACCGAGGTCGGCCGCACGGGCGTGCCCGACGAGGTGTTCGAGGAGGTGCGGCGCCACTTCAGCGAGGCCGAGATCGTGGACCTCACCGTCGCCGTGGTCGCCATCAACGGGTGGAACCGCCTGGCGGTGAGCTTCCGGGCGCCGGTGGGGAGCTACGTCCCGCGCGCGGCCGCGCAGTGAGGCCGGCGCGCCGCCGAGGACGCGGAGGAGCGGCGGACGAAGCTCCTCCGCGTCCTCCGGCGCGCACCGCGTCACTGCCGCATGAGAGCATCCACCTCCGTCACGAGCAGCGCCGGCTGGTCGAGCTGGATGTAGTGGTTGCTGTCGGGGATCCTCGTGAACCGCGCGGTCGCCGCCGCGCTGGCGTAGGACTGGCGCACCGCCGCATCGAACTCCGCGGGCGACATCGGCACGTTCGGCGGAACGACGTACAGCACCGCCACCGGGACGGTGATGCGCGCGAGCTCGGGCCGCAGGTCGGTCACGATCAGCTCGTGGAACGCGTTGGCCACCGTGCGGCGGTCGCTGTCCCGCGCGTAGCGCGCGAGGACGGACCGCATCGAGTCCCTGCGGGTCATGCCGGCGACCATCCGCTCGAGCATCCCGTCGGATCCGGCGGGGCGCGCGAGCATGGAGTCGCGCATCTGCGCCGCGACCGGCCGCACGCTCTCCGCCGTGGTCCCGGGGGGGCCGAACATCGCGCCCAGGAACGGCATCATGTCGACCACCATCAGGCGGCCGACGCTCTCCGGGTGGCGCGCGGCGAGCATGATGCCGATCGAGCCGCCCATCGAGTGCCCGACCACCGCCGGCCGGTCCAGGTCCGCCTCGCGGATGTAGCGCGCGATCTCCTCCGCCACCGGCGCGGCGACCGGACCCTCGGCGTTCGCGCCGGGCGCGACCCCGGCGAACCCCTTCACCTGCACCAGGTGGAGGCGGTAGCGGTCGTCGAGCGCCCCGGCGGCTTCGGCCCAGACGTCGCGGTACGCGGCGAGGCCGGGGACGAGGATCACGTCGGGCCCGCTCCCGCGGGTGACCACCTCGATGCGGTCCGAGACGAAAGCGGCCGGGACGCGCGCGGCGTCCTGCGGCGGCGCCGAGGCACATGCGGCGAGCGTGAATGCCGCGCCCGTGGCGAGCAGGAGCGATTGGCGCTGCACGTGAGTCCTCCGTTGCCGTCGTTGCCCGAGTGAGCGGCCGCCCGGTCCCTGCGGCGCGGGAACCCTCGCGGCCGGGTGAGCGGCCGAAAACTGTGGAGCGCGGCCACCCGCTGCAACCGCCGCCCCGGCGAGGCTCGCCTCGGAGATGCCGCCTGCACGTGAGACTGGAACCATCGATCGGGAGGGATTGGGAGGGCGATTGGGAGGGATTGGGAGGTCGATTGGGAGGGATTGGGAGGCGACGCCGCATCGGGGACTTCAGATCAGGCTCCACCGCGCCGTCCGCGCCCTGCCGGTGAGCTTCACCAGCTCCAGCTGCCGCAGCGTGTGCAGGTTGTCCTTCACGGTCAGCTTGGGCGTGCCGGCACCGAGGTGCGCGTCGACCTCGCCGAGAGTCGCCGGCCCGATCTCGGAGAGAGCTTCCAAGATCCGCTGCTGGAGGGGGCTCAGCGGCCGGCTGACCCGGCTGGGAGCCACGTACCGGGTGGGATGGAAGCGCACCACGACCTCGCCGCCCCGCACCTCGAACTCGGGCGCGACCAGCCCCGCCTCCTCGGTCAGCGCGCGGATCTTCTGGGTGCCGCGCCCCCACTGCTCAATGATCCCGCGGAGGTGGAAGATGCCGGCGATGAGCGGGTTCCACGGCAGCGAAGTGTGGTCCACCGTGAGGTCCTCCGGCGTCAGGCCGAAGGGAAGCCGCCCGGTGCTGGTGATCTCCAGCCGGTCGTCGTACAGGGCGATGCCCACGGAGCCGCCGGGCATCGCGTAGTCGCGGTGGCAGAGCGCGTTCGCGAGCGCCTCGCGCAGGGCCACGGGCGGGTACAGCGGGTCGTCCACCCGCTCAAAGAGCTCCGGCACCACCCGGCCGGCCACGGGAAGGTGGTCGCGGAGGAAGCGCTGCGCGCGCAGCAGGAGGTCGAAGGCATTTCCCGTCTCCCGCCGGTTGTCGATGAACTCCGTCTTGTCCTTGCCACGGAAGCGCGCCAGGCGGAGGAGGCACTGTGGGTAGTGCGGGAGGAATCGGTCCGCCCGGCCGAACAGCGCGACCGCCGCGTTGAGCACCTGGCCGCCCTGCATCAAGCGCAGCCCCCGCAGCAGGTGCGCCGGGTCGCGCGTTCCGGGGTCGGCGAGCCGCGTCCGGCGGACCGCCTCCTCGACGGTGACCGTCAGCTCGCCCAGGTCGAGGTCGTCGATCCCGAAACCGTGCGCCGGCTGCGTCTCCCAGCGGTGCATCGGGTGCAGCCGCTCCAGCACCAGCTGGCGGAAGCGCTCCTGCGGCATCGCGGCGGTCACCGGGCCGTGGCGGACGTACGGGCGTCCGTCGTAGGCGAAGGGGCCGCTGGTGCTCCCCGGGACCGCGATGACGATCACCTCCCGGCCGCCCGCCAGCGGGACGCGCTCGGGCGTGAGCGCCGGCTGCGGGTCGATCCGCCGGATCTCGTGCACCAGATCTTCCAGGGTGCGCGTGGAAACTTCCTGTCCCACGATCCGGCCCTCGTCCGTCACGCCGAAAAGGACGTAGCCCCCGCGGCTGTTCAGCATCCCGCAGACGGTCCGCATCGCGTCGGAGCGCTGCCCCGTGCTCCGCTTGAACTCGATGATCTCCGACTCGCCGCCGGATACGAGGGATTCGACTTCGCCGATGGTCATCATGGAGGGGCGGGCGGTGAGCGGGCGAAGCGTTCGGAAAGTCCAGTTTGCATCAGAATCGCTCTCTCTCGTCTGCCCGACAAGGCTCCGCTCCACATCCGCCACCGGTGGCACGCCTGACGGGTCGGCCGTGGTCAGACGCGGCCCTGGCGCAACGTTCTCATTACGAGTATGATGATGCGGCACCGCCCGGTCAGCCCGCGGCAGAAGCGGCGGCGGGACGGCGCCGCGATTGCGTGGGAGGACGCGGGGTGCCACTTTCGCGCACGCCCGAAGCTCGCACTTCGCACCTCGCACTTCGCACTGGCCCGGTTCCCAGGAGCGCCCTTGGACCGCCCCTTCGACTCGGTCTACTCCCACGGCTTCGTGCGCGTGGCCGTCTGCGTCCCGCACGTGCGCGTGGCCGACCCGGGCTTCAACGTCGAGCGCACGCTGGGGCTGGCGCGGCGGGCGTCGGAGCTGGGCGCCGCCGTGGCGCTCTTCCCCGAGCTGGGGATCTCGGCCTACACCAGCGAAGACCTCTTCCACCAGAGCGCGCTGCTGGACGGCGTGGTGGACGCGCTCGGCGCTCTGGTGCGCGCGAGCGCCGGGCTCGCCCCCGTCCTCCTGGTGGGCGCGCCGCTCCTCTTCGAGGGCAAGCTCTTCAACTGCGCGGTGGTGGTCTACCGCGGCCGCGTGCTGGGGATCGTGCCGAAGAGCTTCCTCCCCAACTACCGCGAGTTCTACGAGCGGCGCCAGTTCACCCCCGGGCACCTGGCGGTCTCGCGCGAGGTGCCGTTCCTGGGCGCGACGGTTCCCTTCGGCGCCGACCTGCTCTTCGACGCCGTGAACGTGCACGGCTTCGCGCTGGGGGTGGAGATCTGCGAGGACGCGTGGGTGCCGGTGACGCCCAGCACCTGGCTGGCGATGGCGGGCGCCACCGTGCTGGCCAACCTCTCGGCCAGCAACATCACCCTGGGCAAGGCCGAGTACCGCCGCGACCTGTGCGCCGGGATCTCGGCCAAGTGCATCGCCGGCTACCTGTACTCGGCCGCCGGGCCGGGCGAGTCCACCACCGACCTGGCGTGGGACGGGCACGCGCTGATCCACGAGAACGGCGAGCTGCTGGCCGAGAGCCGCCGTTTCGCCGACGAGGAGCAGGTGATCGCTGCCGACCTGGACCTGGAGCGGCTGGCCCAGGACCGCATGCGCATGACCACCTTCAACGACTGCGTGGGCGCGCACCGCGAGCGGGTGCGCGAGGTCCGCCGCGTGGGCTTCGAGTTCCAGGTGCCGCCGGCCGTCTCGCCGCCGCTGCGCCGGGTGCCGCGCTACCCGTTCGTCCCCAGCGACCCGAAGATGCTGGACCTGCGCTGCTTCGAGGCGTACAACATCCAGGTGCACGGGCTGATGAAGCGCCTGGCGGCCACGGGGATCCAGAAGGTGGTGATCGGCGTCTCGGGCGGGCTCGACTCCACCCACGCGCTGATCGTGGCCGTGCGCACCATGGACCGGCTGGGGCTGCCGCGCACCAACGTCCTGGGCTACACCATGCCCGGCTTCGCCACCAGCACGGCCACGCGCGAGAACGCCTGGAACCTGATGCGCGCGCTGGGGATCACCCCGGGGGAGATCGACATCCGCCCCAGCGCCGAGCTGATGCTGCGCGACATCGGCCACCCGTTCGCGGCGGGCGAGCCGGTGTACGACGTCACCTTCGAGAACGCGCAGGCCGGCGAGCGCACCTCGCACCTCTTCCGCCTGGCCAACTACCACGAGGCGCTGGTGGTGGGCACGGGCGACCTGAGCGAGCTGGCGCTGGGGTGGGCCACCTACGGCGTGGGCGACCACATGTCGCACTACAACGTGAACGCCTCGGTCCCCAAGACGCTCATCCAGTACCTGATCCGCTGGGTGGCGGGGAGCGGCGAGGTGAGCCCGGAGGCCGCCGCCGTGCTGCGCGAGATCGTGGAGACGGAGATCTCGCCCGAGCTGGTGCCGCACCCGGAGGGGCAGGCAGACCGCTCGCGCCCCGCGCAGCGCACCGAGGACGTGGTGGGCCCCTACGCGCTGCAGGACTTCACCCTGTACTACGTCACCCGCTTCGGCTTCCGCCCCAGCAAGGTGGCGTTCCTGGCGCACCACGCCTGGGGCGACCGCGGGCGCGGCGAGTGGCCCGAGCTGGTGCCGCCGGAGAAGCGCGGCGAGTACACCCTGGCCGAGATCAAGCGCTGGCTGGAGGTCTTCCTCTGGCGCTTCTTCAAGACCAGCCAGTTCAAGCGCTCCGCCGTGCCCAACGGCCCCAAGGTGGGCTCCGGCGGCTCCCTCTCCCCCCGCGGCGACTGGCGCGCCCCCAGCGACAGCGAGGCGGTGGTGTGGCTGGACGAGCTGCAGAGGAACGTGCCGGACGGGAGTGCGTGAATGCTGAGTGCTGAGTGCGAAGTGCGAAGTGCGAAGTGCGGAACGACGAGGCCCCTCTTCCGGTTTCCCGGGAGCGGGGCCGGGTGCTGATCGCGCGGCATCGTCCGGCTGTTCGCGGTTGAAGCCTCACGCGGTTTGCGAGGCTTTCTGCCGTTGTTGCCGCGGCTTCAGCCGCCGCCGACAGGCTTAAACCGCTGAAACCAAAAGTCTTACGTCGTGCAATAGTACAACATTGATACCGTGCACATGACGAGGTCCGTAGCAGCACGATCATCCGCCCCGCATCTGCATCATTGTCCACTGCTTGGGACGGACATGACGGGCCTAAGTCAGGGTTGTTGACACGGGCCGGTCAATGGACTATCGTGATACTCCCCCACACCGCAGTACGCGGATCTTCCGCCGGAACCCGCACCGCCATGCCGTTCACCGCCATGCTGCTCGTGGCGGCGTCCTCGTACGTCGTCGCGCCCGCTACCCCGGCCTCCGCGCACCCGCGCGCGGACTCGTCGCGCACACCCGCCGCCCGCGCCGACGGGCGCGGCGCCTCGCACCCGCTGGCCACCGCCGCCGAGGCGGGCCTCTCCGCCACCGCGCTCATCCGCGCCGAGGAAGCCGTCTACTCCGAGATGCAGCGCGGGGCCTTCCCCGGCGCGGCGCTCGCGGTGGGGCGCGGCGAGCGGGTGGTGCTGGAGCAGGGCCTCGGCAACATGGGGCGCGGGTGGGACGGCCAGCCGGTGGACCCCGACCGCACCGTGTACGACCTGGCCTCGCTCACCAAGGTGGTGGGCACCACCACGGCGGTGATGCTGCTGGTGGAAGACGGGAAGATGCGCCTGGACGACCCGGTCTACGCCTACCTCCCCGAGTTCCGCGGCGGGATGAAGGACTGGGTGACCATCCGCCACCTCCTCACCCACACCTCGGGGCTGCCGGCCGGGATCGACATCCCCGACGGCTACACCTACGAGCAGGCGCTGCGCTGGGTGATGGGCACGCCGATCCAGCACCGGCCCGGGATGCGGGTCGAGTACTCCGACGTGGGGTTCGTGGTGCTCTTCGCCGCGGCCGAGCGCGCCGCCGGCGAGCCGCTCTACCGGCTGCTGGACCGCCGGGTGTTCGGACCGCTGAAGATGCGCTCCACCACCTACGCGGCCGGCGAGGGGTGCCGCCGCTGCGCCGGCACCTCGCGCGAGCACGGCGACCGCTTCCGCGGCTACGTGCACGATCCGATCTCGCGGCGGCTGGGCGGGATCACCGGCAACGCGGGGCTCTTCTCCACCGTGCACGACCTGGCGCGCTTCGCGGCGATGCTGGCCAGCGGGGGGACGCTGGAGGGCACGCGCGTGCTGCGGGCGTCGACCATCCGCATGTTCACGCAGCGCCAGCCCGGCGCCGGCACCCGCGCCCTGGGGTGGGACACGCCGGGCCGCCCGGGGACGGGGTCCACGGGGATGCGCGTGTCCGACCGCTCCTTCGGCCACACCGGCTACACGGGCACCTCCATCTGGATCGACCCCGACCGGGGCACCTGGGCGGTGCTGCTCACCAACCGCACCTACGACACCGAGGGCAACAACCGGATGCAGGCGCTCCGCCGCGAGTTCCACGACCGCGTGGCCGAGTCCGCCGACCTGGGCACCGGCCGCTACGGCTACTCCGCCGGCGGCAACTGACGGCTCCCTCGGACTCTCGTGATGCGAAGGCCCGTGCTGCGAAGCGCGGGCCTTCGTCGTCGGGTGGTTCCGCGCCGGGCGGCTCAAGCCGCGGCAACAACGGCAGAAAGCCTCGCAAACCCCGCGAGGCTTCAACCGCGCACCCCGGTCGGCTCCCTCCGCAGCCCGTGGTGCGCAACGCGAGGCAGAACCCCGTCCCGAGCGCCATACCGTAAAGTCCACCCTCTCCCGAAGTTGGGAGAGGGTTGCCGCTCCAAGGCGGCGGGTGAGGGCCCGCCGCCGCGCCGACGGCCGCTCTTTCGCACCATGCAACGAGGCCCGCGGATCGCTCCGCGGGCCTCGATTCGTTTCGGTACCCCTCGCCTACCGCCGTCCCCCTCCGCCCGAGCCCGAGCCGGTGGTCGTCTTGGGCGCGGCCTCGGCGGGGGCGTTCTGGCCGGGGGTGTTCGGCGAGGGCGGCTGGCCGGGCTCGGGGCGGCCGGCGCGGGCCGCCTGCGCCGCAGCCGGGTCGGTCACGTCGCCGCGGGCCTGCTGCGCCGCCTTCTCGCGCGCCGCGCGCACCCCCTCGCGCTCCATGCGCTCCACCATCGCCAGCACGTCCTGCGGCGGCGTGTACTGCGGCTTCTTGCGCGACGTCGTCTGCGGATCCAGCCCGGAGAGGATGTGGTCGTACTTGGAGCCGGGGTGCCAGAGCACCCAGTCGTCGAAGCCCACGTCGTACACCGCCTCCTTCTGCTGGCGCACCTGGGTGCCGCCGTACGTCTGGTGGTTCCTCCCCAGCCAGGGCGCGCTGAACGCCTGCAGCCACACCACCACGCGCGCGGGCGAGACGCCCGCCTCGCTCAGCCGGTCGTTGCGCAGCCGCGCCATCCCCGCGCTCTTGAAGATGGTCTGGTACGGCATCAGGTCCGGCTGCCGCACCCCGGGGAGGTGCGAGGGGAGGTAGTGCGACGGGTACATCATCGGCAGCAGGTGGTCGGCCGTGGAGGCGACGGTCTCCCACTGCTGCCCGATGTTCACGTCGCGCGGGTCGTTGGGCACCAGCCCGAACACGTCGGCCGTCACCGCCACGCCCAGCGGGTGCAGGCGGCGCTTGGCCTCGTTCAGGAACGCGGCGATGGCGTCGGTGCGGTCGCCGCGCGCCTTGGGGTGCACCTGGGTGGGGAGGCTCCGGTACGGCTCGGCGAAGCGCACGTAGTCGAACTGGATGGCGTCGAACCCGGCGCGCGCCACCTCCTCGGCGATGTCGAGGTTGTAGTCCCAGACGTTCTCGTCCCAGGGGCTCACCCAGGTGTTCCCCTTCTTGTCGCGCCAGAGCGCCCCGCCCGCCTGCTTCACCGACCAGTCGGGGCGCGCCTTGGAGAGCACCGGGTCCTTGAACACCACGATGCGCGCCATGGCGTAGATGCCGTGCGCGTGCAGCGTGTCGACGAACGTCTTCAGGTCGCCCAGCGTGAGCTCCGAGGGTTGCGCGAGCTGCATCGGCAGCTCCAGCTGCGAGCGGTAGTGCAGGCCGCGCTCGTCCTTGACGTCCACCACGAAGGCGTTGATCTCGGTGCTGTCGGCGATGCCCAGCAGGTGCCTGAGCCGCGGCCCGCCCGCCGCGTAGGCGTTCAGGTAGATACCGCGGATCTGCGCCGGGGCGTCGTCGCGATAGGCGCCGCCGGGCTCCTTCTCGGAGCCGGCGGTGGGGCTGGCCGAGTCGGCCATCGCCACCGCGGTGGTGTCGCGGCCGGCCTTGCCGTCGCCGCGGGCCTCGGCGTCGCCGCCTCCGCACGCCGCCGCCAGCGCCAGGGCGGGAAGGACCGCCAGGCGGAGGACGAGGTCGTTCTTCATGTGTCTATCTGCTTGGGATCCAGAGACTTCCGCCGGGCGCGCGAACGCGGCCCACCGGGGCGGAGACGGCAAGAGTCGCGCCGGGTGCGGACCGCGCGCGCCGGCGCGCCGACAAGATGCGGGCCGCCATCCGTCTCCGCGAGGGGGCCGCCAAACCGATCGGGCCTCACACGGAGTCAACGGAGTCGACAGAGAAAAACCTTCTCCGTCGTATTCCGTTAGCTCCGTGCGATTTCCCTCGACAGGTCGGATGAGGGATGGTGCCCGGCTACGGCTCCCAGAGGTTGTTGGAGCGGTCGGCGTCGGGGAAGAGGCGGCGCGGGTCGATCTCCACGCGCACCAGGCGGCCCGAGGCGGGGAGCGAGACGGTCGCCGTGCGCGTGCCGGCCCACTCCTCCACCGGCACCTCGCCCTCCACCATCGTCCCGTTCCCGGTGGTGACCACCACCGTGGCGGGCATGGGGACGTCGCCCAGGTCGCGCAGGGTGACCTCGACGCCGCCCTCCACCTGGCGCACCGAGGCGATCGCCTGGTCCATCACCCCCGTCTCGAACCACCAGGGCTGGAAGAACCAGTCCAGGTCGCGCCCCGCCACGCGCTCGAAGGTGGCGAAGAAGTCCCACGGCGTGGGGTGCTTCAGCAGCCACTCGCGCGCGTAGGTGCGCATCGCCCGGTCGAAGGCCGGCTGGCCGAGCACCGCCCTGAGCGCGACGAGCATGGTGGCCGGCTTGCCGTACGCGGCCACCGTGCGCGCGCCGTAGGGGCTCACCAGGTCGGTGTGGCGCATCAGCGGCACCTCGTTGTCGCGGCCGGCCACGCGCAGGTACGCCTCGGCGGTGCCCAGCCGCGGCGGCTCGGCGCCGGGGAAGAAGTCGGCCGCGGCCTGGTCTTCGTGGAAGGTGGTGAGCCCCTCGTCCATCCACGCGTACGCGGCCTCGTCCTGGCCCACCATCATCGGGAACCACTCGTGCCCCACCTCGTGGGCGATCACCGCCTGCAGCGCCTCGGCCTCGCGCGGCCTGGGGATGAAGACCAGCATCGGGTACTCCATCCCCCCGATCGGCCCCTCGGCGACGGTGACCTGCGGGTAGAGGTAGGGGACCAGGAGCCGGCTGAAGTACTCGATGGCGTGCTGCCCGTACCTCCAGGCGCGCTCCCACCCCGGGGCGCCCGGCCGGTAGAAGGCGTGCACGAGCGCGGACCGCGCCCCGCCGCCCTCGCCCGCGGGGACGGCGGCGCGGGCGGCGTCCCACAGGTAGCGGTCCGAGGCGGCGAAGGCGAAGTCGCGCACGTTCTCCGCCCGGAAGCGCCAGGTGAGCTTTCCCGTGCGCCGCGCGGTCGCCCGCCCCAGGTCGCCCTCCGCGACGACGTGGACCACGGAGTCGGACTGCGCGGCGCGGGCCAGGCGCTCGCGCGTCTGCCCGCTCAGCACCTCCTCGGGGTTCGCCAGCGTCCCCGTGGCGCCCACCAGGTGCCCGGCGGGGACGGTGATCGACACGTCGAAGTCGCCCCACTCCAGGTAGAACTCGCCGTCGCCCAGGTACGGGGTGGCGTCCCACCCGTTCACGTCGTCGTAGACGGCCACCTGGGGATACCACTGCGCCACGTTGAACGCCCGCCCGCCGAGCGCGTCCTCGTACGCGGTGCGGAACGTCCCCGCCGGGGGGACTTTGTGCCGCCAGTCGACCTCCAGCACCGCGCTGTCGCCGGGGAGCAGCGGCCGCGGCAGCACCAGCCGGGCGAGCGTGCCCTGCACCGCGTACCCCGCCGCCGGCGAGTCGACGACCGCCGTCACGCCGATGCGGCTGGCCGGCTGCTCGGCGAGCGCGCGCCCCTGCGCCGCGACGCGCTCCAGGGTGACGCCGCCGGTGTTGGGCGCCACGCGGTTCCGCCGCGCCGTCTCGGTGAAGATGTTCTGGTAGAGGTTGAGGACGACGGTCGCCAGCGTGTCGGGCGAGCGGTTGCGGTAGACGATGCGCTCGCTCCCGCGCAGCTCCGCCGTGCGCGGGTCGAGCTCGGCGCGGATGCGGTAGCTCACCCCCTGCTGCCAGTAGCGCGGCCCCGGCGCCCCCGTGGCGGCGCGCGTCCCCGCGGCCAGCGCGCGGCGGTACGCCTGCGTGGTGGGGACCGGCCGCAGCCAGCGGCGGGTGGTGTCCCGGGCCGCGGTCTCCGGCGCGGGCGTCTGCGTATCCGAGCGGGCGCCGGGCGCGCAGGCGGCGAGCAGCGCCAGCGCGCCGGCGACAAAGGTCTTCTGCAAGGGCGGCGGTCTCCGTTCGGGTGTCGGGATGGGCAATGTATCCCCCGCGCCCGCCGACGCCAGAACCCTGCCTCGCCGCAAAAAGAACAAACAGCAAAGCCTCACGCAGAGTCAGCAGAGTTAGCAGAGGAAACCACGCCCGGGGCGCCGATTTCTCTGCTACCTCTGCTTCCTCTGCGTGAGGCTTTGTCGTTCGATTCACTGTAGCGCACCCGCCAGCCAGCGCACGATGTTGAGCGCGAGCTGGCGGTCGTCGTTGTCGGGCCAGGTCCACCCGAAGCGCACCGTCCTTCCCCCGGCCGAGGTCACCTGCGCGGTGAGGAGCGCCGCCTCGCCCAGCACCACCACCCGGCCGCGGCCGACGGTGAGCGCCACGGCCTGCGCGCGCCCGTCCGCCGGGACGGCGCGGCCGCCGGGGAAGCGGTCCACGGCGCCCGGCGCCAGCGCCAGGAAGCCCACGCTCCCGGGCGGCCCCGCGAGCGACTGCCCGCTGAAGGTCTCCACGCGGCGGATCCGCTCGCGCTCGCCGCGCCCGCGGGTGATCGGGTGGTCGAGGATGCGCGCGCCCGTGTCGCGCTGGAAGACGAGCCAGGTGGGGCTGCCGGAGGTCCAGTCCGAGTGCGGGTCGTCGAAGGTGCGCCCCGTGCTCATGTCCACGCCGAAGCGCGCCGCCAGCCGCCGCGCCGCCGCGCCCGCCGGCTCGTGGTCGGCCACCAGCAGCAGCGCGCCGCCCCCGTCCACCCACCGCCACACCGCCTCCACCTCCTCGGCGGTGAAGGCCGGGCGCGCCGCGGCCTCGGCCGACGAGCTGTCTCCCAGCGCGTTGGCGATCACCAGCACGTCCGCCGCGCGCAGGGCGGCGGCGTCGAGCGCGCGGCGGCCCGGGGCGACGCGGAATCCGTCGTTCGCCAGCAGCGTGGCGAACGGGCGGTAGCGCCCCTCGGCGGTGTGGACGTTGAAGTGCGCCGCGTCGATCACCACGCGCGGGCCACTCCCCCGCGGGTAGGCGGGCTCGGCGACGGAGGCGTCGAACGCGGTGTCGGCCACCTGCGAGGCCTGCGCGCGACAGGGGGCGGCGGCCGACAGCAGGGTGCACAGGGACGCGCCGGCCCTGGCGGCGCTCGGGAGAGGTCGCATCGGGAGACTCCGGTCTGGGGAATCGTGAGATGCCGCGGGCGCGGCGGAGGGTGGCGCTACCCGGAAGGCGCGCGGCGGAGGCGGAGCGAGAGGAGGAGGCCGAGCGCGAGCGAGACACCGGCGTGGAAGGTGAGCGCGCCGGCGCCCAGCCCGCCGCCCAGCACCCGCGCGGCGCCGTCGGTCGGGGGAGCGAGCGCCGCGGCCAGCGCCAGCGCCAGCCCCGCGCCGGAGCCCGCAAGCACCAGCGCGGCCGAATCCGCCGCCGACCGGGTGTCGGGAGACGGGGGATGGAGCCGCGGCCGCAGCGAGAACGCCCGCGCCGGCACGCCGCCGAGCAGCGTGGCCGCCGCGTGCGCCGCCGCCGCCAGCACGCCGACCCCCGCGGCCAGCGCCGCCGCGACCGCGACCGCCGGCACCGGGCCGCGCACCGCCGTCGCCGCCGCGAACCCCACCGTCTCCATCACGGCCGCGGCGGCGAGCACGGCCACGGCGGCGGCCGCGCGCAGCGGGTGAGCGGCGAAGACGCCCGGCGCCGCCGCCCCGCGCTCCGCGGCGATGCGGCGCACGGCCAGCGCGTCGGGCAGCGCGCCGAGCACGCGCAGCGCCAGGTCGAGCCGCGCGGCCCAGCCGAGCGCGCCGCGCCGCTCCAGCCAGGCCCGGCGGTGCAGCAGCTCGGCGTGCCACTCGCGCGCCCAGTCGCCGCGCGCGGGCGCCGGCACCAGCCGCGCGGCGAGGGAGATCAGCCCGAGCAGGATCGGCATGAGGCTCACCCCTCGGCGGGGCGGGGGGCGGACGGGGCGCGGAGGCCGTGCTCCAGCCCGGCGAACTTGCGGCGCGCCTCGCCCAGCACGGCGGCGCCCTCGGCGGTCAGCTGGTAGTAGCGGCGCGCCGGGCGCCCGTCGCGGCGCGCGGCCTCCTCGCCCTCCCAGTCCGCCGTCACGAAGCCCAGCGCCTCCAGCCGCCGCAGCAGCGGGTACACGGTGCCGCTCGCCAGCCCCGTCGCGTCCATCACGTCGAAGCCGTAGCGGCACCCCTCCGCCAGCGCGCGGAGCACCAGGGCCGTCGGGTAGGTCAGGTTGAAGCGGGCGCACATGGGCGGATCGGGGGTTCGTGACGACCTCCAGTAGAATTCTACATAGGGTAATGACGCGGGTCAAGAAGATCGTTCATGGGGCGGCGGGGGGACCCTCTCCCCCGCGCGGCCCCGGTCGCTCGTTCCTCACGACCAGGGGCCGCGCTCCCCTCTCCCAGACTGCGGGAGAGGGGAAACACCTCGGCGCTTCGCGCGACGACACCGAGCGCAGCGCAAATGCAATTCTGCGGTTGAAGCCTCGCGGGGTTTGCGAGGCTTTCCGTGGTTCCAGCGAGTGTCTTCAGGCACTCGGCGGAGGGTGCTCGCGGCTACGGCAGGTGCTCCACCAGCAGCCGCAGCACGCCCTCGGGGTTGTCGGTGTTGAGCCAGTGGCCGCCCTCCAGTTCGTGGAGGAAGACGCGGCCGGTCGCCTCCCCCGCGGCGCGGATGCGCCCGGCGGACTCGGGGTCGAGGCTGTCGGAGCGGGTGGCCTTCACGAAGCGCAGCTCCACGCCTTCCGGCGGCTGCTCCACCACCGGCCACAGGTCGGTGCGGAAAAAGTCGCGCAGCATCTCCTCCATCGCGGCGAAGTCCAGCCGCCAGCGGTAGCGCCCCTCCGCGGGCTCCAGGTTGATCGCCATCCACCGCGCCACGCCCTCCTCGTAGCCGGCACGCATCAGCGCCTGCACGGCTTCGTCGCGCGAGCCGAACTCCGGGGGGAGCGACTTCACCACTTCGATCATCCGCCAGGCGGTCCCCGACGGCTCGCGCACGGCCACGGTGGAGTCGACCACCCACGCCTGGCGCAGCTCGGCGCCGTGGTGCTGCGTGTAGACCAGCGCCACCTTGCCGCCGAAGGAGTGGCCGAGCACGGCCGCCGCGTGCAGGTCCAGGTGCGCCACCAGCGCGTCCACGTCCGCCGCGCTCGCCGCGATGGTGTGCGGGCCCTGGAACGAGCGCGACTGGCCGTGCATCCGCAGGTCGACGAGCACCGCCCCCCACTCGGGCCGCGCCTCCGCCAGCCGCCGCGCGATGGTGCCCCAGTTGCGCCCCGCGCCGAAGATCCCGTGCAGCACCAGCAGCCACCGCTCCGGCTCGCGGCCGGGCGCCGCCACGCGCGAATGGGCGAGAATGGGGTCGGACATCGAAAGTGCGTGAGTGCGAAAGTGCGAAAGTGCGAAAGCAACGGCGGATCGGCGTCAGTCATCGTCTCGCCGGTCAGGCGAGTCTCGGCGAGCAGTCCGCGAAGGGGACTTCCCGCCGTTGCAGCCCCCGGTTTCAACCGGGTATTGTGGCCGGAACAACGCACTCACGCACTCTACTTCTTCCCGCCGCCGATCGGATCCGCCGTGGCCTCCAGGTCCTGCTCCACCTTCCTCTCCACGTCGGGCTTGCGGGTGGCGAAGTAGCGCAGCGCCTCCATCGACAGGGCGCAGAACGACGCCCACGCCAGCCCGGTGAAGAACCCGCCGATCACGTCCGTTGGGTAGTGCACCCCCAGGTACATGCGCGAGAGGCCCACGCCCAGGATGATCACCGTGGCCACGAAGAAGGTGAAGCGCTTCAGCGCCCGCGTGGGCTCCAGCCGGGCGATCAGGTACGCCAGGGTGAAGTAGGCCACCATGGCCGTCATCGAGTGCCCCGAGGGGAAGCTCGACTCGCCCGCGTACGGCGCGCGCCAGGGGAAGAGGTCCGGCCGCGGCCGGTCGAAGAACGCTTTCAGGCTGGAGCTGATCAGCGCCGAGCCCACCATCGCCACCCACAGCAGCACGGCCGAGAAGCGGTGGCGGGTGTGCCAGAGGAAGAAGCTGGCGATCACCACCACCGTCCACACCACGGTCCCCGCCCCCAGCGCCGTGACGTCGAGCGCGATCCCCGTGAGCATCGGCGAGGCGTGGCGGTCCAGCCAGAGCAGGACCGAGTCGTCGAACGCCTGCGTCTCGCCCTCCGCCACGTTCATGGCCAGCTCGGCGAAGCCGAAGACCGCGATCAGGATCACCACCACCGCGGCGATCAGGAAGACGCCGATGGCGGCGTAGAAGCCGCTGACGTGGCCGGCGATCCAGCGCAGGAAGCCGAACAGCCAGCGCTGGCCGCGCGTGTCCGGCGTGCGGGGGGAGGCGCGGCGCTCGCGCCGGGGGCGCCGCTGGGCCGTGCTCTTGCTCATGCACGCGCTGAAAAGCAGGAAGCGTACCTTGCGGGCGGCACCCCGGCGGCGTACGCTGCGGCGCATGATCCGTCTCGAGGAGGTCACGAAGGAGTACGGCGGCTGGCTGGCCCGCGCCCGCGGCCGCACCGTGCGCGCGCTCGACGGCGTGTCGCTCGCGGTGGAGCCGGGGACGGCGCTGGGGATCGTGGGCCCCAACGGCGCCGGGAAGAGCACGCTCATCCGCCTGCTCCTAGGCTACCTGCGCCCCACCGCCGGCCGGGTGACCCTGGCCGGGGCGGCGCCGCGCGTCTACGTGGAGCACCACGGCGTCGCCTACGTCCCCGAGGTGGTGGCGGTCCCGCGGCACTGGAGCGTGCGCTTCGCCCTGCGCGCCTACGCGGCGCTCGGCGAGGTGCCCGACTGGCGCGCCCGGGTCGACGCCGCCGTCGAGCGGCTGGGCCTCGGCGAAGTGGCCGACCGGCGGGTGAGCGCGCTCTCGAAGGGGACGCTGCAGCGGCTGGCGATCGCGCAGGCGCTCCTGGGCGAGCGGTGGCTGATGGTGCTGGACGAGCCCACGAACGGGCTGGACCCGGAGTGGATCGCCAGGCTCCGCGACATCGTGGCCGAATGGCGCCGCGCCGACCCGCGCCGCACCGTCGTGATCGCCTCGCACGACCTGGACGAGCTGGAGCGCTCGACGGAGCGGGTGGCGGTGCTGGAGTCGGGGAAGGTGCGCGAGGTGATCGACCTGCGCCCCGTGGCCGGCTTCCCCGCGTACCGGCTGGAGGTGGAGCCCGCCCCCGGCGCCGCCGAGGCGGTGCGCGCCGCCTTCCCGGGCGCGGTGCCCGAGGAGGGCCCGCCGCTCGCCTTCCGCGTGGAGGCGAAGGACACGGCGGAGCTGAACCGCCGGGTGGCCGAGCTGATCGGGCGCGGGCTCACCGTGCGCGCGCTGGCGCCCGAGCGGGTGACGCTGGAGGACCGCTACCGGCGGCGTAAGGGCGGGAAGCGAGGAGGCGGGCGATGATCCCACTGCTGCTCTGGTCGATACGCTGGCGCTTCCTGGCGCTCGCCGCGTTCTGTCTGTTCTTCTACCTGATGGAGCCCGGCTTCCACTTCCACGGCGTGCCGGGACCCGAGACCCCGCCGGAGCTGGTGGAGCCCTCAGGGCTTTCGTTCTCTCTGGCGAACCTGGCGGGCCTGTCGGTGCTGGTGCTGCTGTGGGGCTTCGTGGCGACGGACCGGAGGCGCGGGTATTACCGGATCTACTTTTCCCATCCCACCCGCCCGCTCACCTACTACGGCGTGCGCTGGCTCCTCGGGTACGGAGGGGCGCTCGCGACGGCGGCCCTGTTCCTGGTCCTGGGTCAGCTCGCAGCGTGGGGCGAGATCCGCACCGGAGCGCGCACGCTGGAACAGGCAGCGTTGATGGCGCTGGTGTACGGCGGGATCACGGCCTTCTTCTCGGTCCTGCTGCGCTTCGGGGACAGCCTGCTGGCCCTGGGGGTGTTCGCGGTGACGGAAACATGGCAGGGTGCGATCAGCGTGTTCGCGGAAATAGGCACGACACCGCTCCCACCCACTCTATCACAGGTGATCGCCTTCATCTTGCCCCCGCACGCCACGATCACCAGCACCTACCAGGCCTGGGAGGCAGGCGTTTGGGCCTGGGGCTCGATCGCCTACGTCGCCGGCTACGGGATCTTCTGGCTGGTCGCCGCGGGGCTGCTGCTGCACCTGCGCGAGTGGCCGTAGCCGGAGCCCTCGTCCGGACCGTAGGGGCGAGGCCTGCCTCGGCCGGCGGAGGTCGCCCGTGCGCGGCAGACGGCCTCCGGTGCCGACGCCGCCTCAGCTCGGACTCGCAGGCTCGCCCCTACGACACCCCCAGGCGCTTCGCGCGACGAGACCCGCGTGAGGGATGCGCGCCCGGCAGGGCCGGGACGCCGCCGCGACACGGGGTATCGTCGCGGCGGTGGCCCGGCGCCGTTGGGCACGGTGGTATCGTGCCCTCCGGCGCGCGCAGCCCGGCCCGGAGCGCAGCGGAGGGATACGCCCGAAACCGAAGTGCGAAGTGTGGGGTGCGAAGTGCGGAGTGCCGGGGCCCACGATCCGTCATAAACACCGCCCTCCCCGCGTTCATCGGACGCACCGCCTTGAACGAGCGCGGCGGGCGTGGTAGATTCCCCGCGCCCGCAACCTCATGCGGCGCTTCTTTTTTCCGCTCTCCACCGTTCCCGAGGTCCATCCCAGCATGCGTGCCTTCGCCGCCCTCCTGGGGCTGTCGCTCGCCGCGTCCGCGCTCAACGCACAGGCGCCGCGCATCACCGAGCGGGGCGACCCGTCGGTCAAGGACGACACCATCTACCGCCTGGCCGTCAAGCCCGAGGACTTCCCCGACGAGTCGTCGGTCCTGCTCCTGGACGACGGCGTGGTGATCTACAACGCCGACGGCACCGACTCACGCACCTACCGCACCGTGGCCCAGGTGCTCACCCAGGAAGACGTGGAGGGGTGGGCCGAGAACACCTTCGGCTACGACGCCTCGCGCCAGCGCCTGCGGCTGAACTGGGCCCGGGTGATCGGGCCCGACGGCAGGGTGATCAGCGACAGGCCCGCGCAGGACCGCGAGAGCCTGGCCGAGGTCTCGGAGTCGGCCCCCGTCTACACCGACCAGAAGGTGCGCCGCATCTCGCTGGCCGGGGTGGTGCCGGGCGCCATCGTGGACTACAGCTACACCATCGAGAACGTGCAGCCGCTGCTGCCGGGCGACTTCCTGGCCAACTGGAGCGTGCACGCCGGCCGGCCCGTGCGGCGGTCGCGCTACGTGGTGGAGATCCCCGCCAGCCTGCAGCCGCGCGTGAAGGAGGAAAACCTCGACTTCACCCGCAGGACGCGCCGCGGCGACGGGACGGTGGTGTACGAGTGGTCGACCGCCGAGGTGCCCAGGGTGGAGCCGGAGCCGTTCGCGGCCGACTCGAACGGGGTGTGGATGTCCATCACCATGACGGGGCCGGTGACCTGGGCCGACGTGGCGCGCTGGTACCACGGGCTCTCGCACGACCGCTACGCGGTGACCCCGGAGATGGAGGCGCGCTTCGCCGAGGTGGTGAAGGACGCGAAGACCCGCGACGACTCGCTCCGGGCGCTGCACCGCTGGGTGGCGCAGGACTTCCGCTACGTGTCGCTGTCGCTGGGGATCGGCGGGTACCAGCCGCGCACCCCCGCCTCGGTGCTCGAGGCGCAGTACGGCGACTGCAAGGACAAGGCGACCTTCTTCATCGCGCTGGCGCGGCGGATGGGCGTCGCCGCCTACCCCGTGCTCCTCTCCTCGACCGGCGGGGTGGAGCGGGGGATGCCCTCGCTCAGCCAGTTCGACCACATGATCGCGGCGGTGGAGAAGCCGGGCGGCGGCTACACCTTCCTGGACCTGACGGCGGAGCTCACCCCGTACGGCTCCGTCCCGCCCTCGTACCAGGGCGAGTTCGGGCTGGTGGTGCACCCCGACGGCCGCGCCGAGGAGGTCACCTTCCCCGAGGACCCGCCCGCGGCCAACCGCCGCGAGACGAAGATCGCGGGCGAGCTGGCCCCCGACGGCACCTTCCGGGGGACGGTGGACACGCGGGTGGGCGGCGGGATGCAGTACGCGCTGCGCAACGCCTTCGCGCGGCGCTACTCGGCGCGCGAGAAGCAGGACCTGGGGCGCAGCGCCGCCCAGGGGATGTTCGAGGGCGCCACGGCCGACAGCCTGGAGATCTTCGACGGGCGCGACCTGCTGGCCGAGCCGCGCACGCGCCTGTGGCTCTCGGGCGGGCGGGCGGCCAGCCGGAGCGGCGAGACGCTGATCCTCACCCTCCCGGTGGGCAACGGCGAGTCGAGCTCCACCATCTCCGAGCTGGAGGCGGCGCCGGCGCCGCGCCGCTTCCCGATCGACGTGGCGGCGGTGGTGGGCCCCATCGAGAGCGTCAGCGAGTTCCGCGTGACGCTCCCCGCGGGCTATCGGGCGCGGCTGCCGCAGAACGTGACGGCCACCAGCGCCTTCGGCACCTACCAGGCCGAGTACGCGCAGGCCGGGCGCGAGCTGCGGGTCACCAAGCGCATCCGCGGGGCGCGCGGGGTGCTCCCGCCGGACCAGGTGGGCGCGCTGGTCGCCTGGCTCAAGGAGATGTCGAAGGACGACGTGCGCTTCGTGGTGCTGGAGCCCGCCGGGAGCTGAGCCTCCCGGCCCTCCTCACGAAACGGTGCGGTGCGCGCCGCCGGCGGTATCGCCGGTGGCGCGTTCGCATCGACTCGCGCGACCCTCGTCACGCCGGTGGACAAATTGTTTGTTTCTCCCCCGGCGGCGGGTTATCTTGCACGTTGAGCGCGCTGCACTTCCGCGCGCTTTCACGGCAGGGATTCCCCGAAAACGTTTTCTCTTCCCCAGCGACACCCCGGTGCCCGGCAAGACCGTGCTCCTCGTGGACACGCACGAGGACAGCCGCGCCATCTACGCCACCATCCTGAAGCACCACGGCTTCGGGGTGCTGGCCGCCGCGTTCCACGCGGAGGGGGTGCGGCTGGCGCGCGAGCGGCTGCCGGACCTGATCGTGCTGGAGTACGGCCTTCCCCGCTCGGAGGCGCTGGAGGCGGCGCACGCGCTGCGCTCCGACGCGCTGACCGGGACCATCCCCCTGCTGGCGCTCAGCACCGCCTTCTCCGAGGCCGACCGCGAGCGGGCGCTGGCCGCCGGCTTCAGCGCCTACCTGCTCAAGCCCTGCCCCCCGCTCCAGCTCCTCGCCGAGACCCGCCGCCTGCTGGGGATGCGCCTGCACAACGGGCACGAAGCGTCGCGAGAATAAATCCGGAAAAGCCTCACACGGAGTCAACGGAGAACAAAAAGGGGTTCTCTGTTGACTCCGTTGACTCCGTGTGAGGCTATCAGTTTGGGGGTTGATGCCGTAGGAATCGCCCGTCGCCTAAAGCTCTTCGGGACGCAGGATGATGGGGACGATGGAGAGGGTGAGGACGCGGCCGTCGCGCAGGACCTCCATCCGCATCGGCTGGCCGGGGCGCGCGCCGCGGGTGGGGGCCTGGCCGCCCGTCTCGGTGAAGCGGCGGCCGGCGATGGAGATCAGGACGTCGCCGGGGCGCACGCCGGCGCGCTCGGCGGGGCTGCCGGGCTCCACCCCCTTCACCCGCGGCGGCGCCGACGCCCAGAACACCCACCCGTCCTCGCCGCGGCGCCACCCGCAGTCGCCGCACTCGAGCTGCACGCCGAAGCGCAGCGGCGGCCGCCACCGCTCGCCCATGCCGCCGCCGCCGGGCGACTTCCACCCGGGCCGCTCGGGCGACGTGTTCACCACCAGCCCCGGCGTGTTGCACCCGGGGACGGGCACCAGCCGCACCTCCTGCTCCTCGCCGTCGCGCCGCACGCGCAGGGTGACCGGCCTGCCCGGCGCCAGGTTCGCCAGGCGGCGGCCGCCCTCGGGGGTGGTCACCAGCGCGCCGTCGACGGCGGTGATCACGTCGCCCTCGCGCAGGCGCCCCGCCGCGGGGCCCGCCGGGTCCAGGTCCCACACGCGCGGCTCGGCGGAGAAGTCGTGCGCCATCCCCCGCGCGGTGCGCAGGTTCACGCTGCAGTTGCCGCCCACGCAGTGGAAGAAGCCGATCCCCAGCGTGGCCGTGCGCGGGAGCCCGTCCGCGCAGGGGCCCGCCTGGGCCGCGGCGGCGGACGCCAGCAGCGCGGCCGCGAGGGCGGGGACGGCGAGTCCGGGGCGGAAGGGCATCGTCACGACGGCGGGTCAGAAGCGGACGTCGGGCGCCGTCTCCACGTTCGCCAGGTGGCGCGTGCTCGACACGGTGCGGTAGATGGTGCTGGCGCTGCTGTCGCGCGACGGCAGCCGGGTGAGCTCCTTGGCGGCGCCGTACATGGCGGCCAGGGCGGCCTCGCGCCCCTGCGCCAGCTCGGCGGGCTCGGCCTGGCCCGTGAGCGCCGCGAACGCCGCTACCGCGGCCACGTACTCGGTCCCCGCCCGCTGCACCCGCGCGGCCGCCTCCATCGCGGTGGCCGGAGTCTCGGCCGGGAGCGCGGGGTCCGGCCCCGCCGCCGCGGTCGTCGTGCGGCCGATGCCGACGCCGCCCACGAAGAGGAGCACGGCGGCGGCCGCCCGCTGCCAGGCGGCCGACGGCGCCGAGCGGCGGTGGAAGGGCGCCACGGCGGCCGGAAAGGGGATCACCCGCCGGTCCGGCTCCACCGTGCGCGCCTCGACCCCCGGCCACAGGTCGCACGCCGGCTCGGCGCGGCGCGGCAGGGCGCCCAGGGCGGCGGTGAGCGCGCGGACGCGCTCCACCCGGCCGCGGCACTCGCCGCAAGTCGCCAGGTGCGCCGCCACGGCGGCTTCGTCGCCGGGCGGGAGCGTCCCGTCGGCGTAGTCGTGCAGCGTGGCTTCTCCGTAGTGCTCGTTCATCGCTCCAGGGCCTCCATCATCAGCCTGCGCGCGCGGTGGAGCTGGCTCTTCACGGTCCCCACCGTCACGCCCAGCAGCTCCGCGGCGTCGTCGTACGGGTATCCCTCCACGTCCACCAGCAGGAGCACCGTCCGGGCCCCCTGCGGCAGCCGGGCCATGGCGCGCTCCAGGTCCACCCGCGTGTCGGGCATGGCGCGCCGGGCCTCGGCCGCGTAGCGCGACACGTCGTCGGTGCTCAGGATGCGCGCCTCGCGGCGGTGCTCGGAGCGCAGGTGCTGCAGCGTGGTGCGCACGGCCACCGTGTGGATCCAGGTGGAGAGCGCGCTCTCGCCCCGGAAGGTGGCCAGGTTCTGCCACACGCGCACGAACACGTCCTGCGTGAGCTCCTCGGCGCGCTCCGTGTCGCAGGTCATGCGCAGGGTGAGCGCGTACACGCGCTGGTAGTGGGCGCGGTACAGCTCCTCGAACGCGCCCGGGGCGCTCGGCTCGGTGGCTCGGGAGCGGTTCACCGGCTGCGGCAGGCTGACGACCGTCACGCGGGCTCGGGTGTGTGGGCTTCCGTCACTTGCCGGTGGATAGGTTGCCGGGGCCGGGGAGAAAGTTGGAAGGGCGCCCGCCTCTCATGATGCGTTGGCGGATGATCGGGGGAAAGGCGGCTGAAGCCACGGCGACAACTGCAGAAAGCCTCGCCAACCCCGCGAGGCTTCCACCACGCAAACCCATCTCGCTCCGCGCATGGTTTTGTCGCGCGCAGCGCCGAGGTGTTTTCCCCTCTCCCGCAGTCTGGGAGAGGGGAGCGCGGCCCCTGGTCGTGAGGAACGAACGACCGGGCCGCGCGGGGGAGAGGGACCCGGCGGCGCAGCCGCCGGACGGTCGAGGCATGCCTCGACCCTACGCCAGGGTGCGGAAGTAGTCCTCCAGCCGCCGCGTGCCGCGCACCGGCGCCACGCAGTCCACCTGGCTCACCGCCGCGCCGAACGCCAGCAGCGCCGCCAGCCGCCGGTTGAAGGGCCTCGCCAGCAGCGCCATGGTGCGGAAGACGGCCGGCGGCACGCGGGTAACCTTGGGCTCGCGGCCCACGGCGCGGAAGGCCAGCTCCACGATCTCCCGCCGCGTGAGCACGTCCGGCCCGCCCGCGGCGATCTCCCGCTCGGGGGAGGCGAGCGCGTCGGCGCACACGACCGCCACGTCGGCCTCGTGGATCGGGTTGGTGCGCGCGGAGCCGTCGCCGATCACCGGACCGCGACCTTTCTTCGCCATCTTCGCGATCTCGCCGAGGAAGGAGAAGAAGCCCGTCGGCCGCACCACGGTGTGCGCCAGCCCCGAGCGCGCCAGCTCGTCCACGAAGCGCTCGTGCGCATCGGTGTACTCCAGCCCGCTCATCGCCTCCCCGCCGAAGACGGAGACGTAGACGAGCTTCCGCGCGCCCGCCGCCCGCGCCGCCGCGAGCAGGCTGCGGTTCCCCCGCCAGTCCACCTCCAGGAACGAGCGCCGGTCGCCGAGCGCGCCCAGGTCCATCGACGCGCCGGCGCAGGAGAGCACCGCGTCCACACCCGCGCACGCCGCGCCGAGCGATGCCGAGTCCAGCAGGTCGCCGCGCGCGGCCTCGTCGGCCTCCACGCCCGCGGCGCGCAGCCGCTCCGGCGCGCGGGTGAGCGCCCGCACCCGGTAGCCGCGCGCCTTCAGCTCCCGCACCACATATCGGCCGAGCTGGCCGGTGGCCCCGGCCACGAGGACGAGCTCCATCGTGTTCATCTCCCCTGGAAGTCAGATCGCCGTCCGCGGCGAGCGGCAAAGTAAGCCGCGGCCGGACGGCGTTGATCGGAAGGCTTCCGGATGTGGTGTGGGGAGATACCCGACGTGAGATGCCCGTCCGTCTGAGCCGGCTCTGGTGCGCTACGAAAGAACCCCGGAAATTTCACACAGAGAAACAGAGACACAGAGAACTACGAGCAGTTCCTCTGTGTTCTCTGTGTCCTCTGTGAGAGCCAAGCTGTTGCTGGTTCTCGGCTCAGGGCGAGGCGGCGGAGGCGGCGCCGCGCGCGACGGGGGAGATGACGCTGTTGTAGCGGAAGGTGTACTCGACCGGCGCGCCGGCGCCGGTGATGGTGCCCTGCAGCTCGCCGCGGCGGTCGCGCCCGGCCCACCGGCCTGAGCCGGGGGCGAAGAACACCAGCCCCCGCTCCTCTCCCTCGGCCCGCATGTACTGCACGCGGCCGGCCTCCTCCACGGTGCTCTCCAGGGTGATCTGCGAGCGCGCCTCGATCACCACCACGCGCTCGCCGCCCACCAGGCTGTCGCCGCGCACCCGGTAGCTGCGCACCGCCACGAACCGCTTCGGCGCGGCGCTGAGCGGGCCGGGCACCGAGACCACGTCCGACCAGGTGCGCCCCGGCGTGAGCGGGCCGTCGGGGAGCGTGGTGAAGAAGTCGGTGAACTGCTGCGCCAGGTCGGCGATCCCCTCCACGGCCGCCGGGAAGCGGGGCGACGAGAGGGTGGTGGCCTGGCTGCGCGGGGTCAGGCGCAGCACGAACGGCTTGCCCAGCGCCTCGCCGGTGGCGGGCTCCTGGCTCCCGTGCGGGGTGGTCTGCGAGAGCGAGAGCGACTCGTACCAGGCCAGCGCCGTGTCGCCGCGGGCGAAGGTGAGCGCGATCAGCGAGTTCTGGCGCATCCCCGACTCGATGCGGGTGCCGCCCATGGTGAGCGTGCTGCTGCTGGTCGTGATCTCGCGGTAGCGCAGCGTGTCGCGCTGCGACCGGTTGAGCGCGGGCACGCTCTGGGCGCGCGCGGAGGAGGCCGCCAGGACCAGCAGCACGGGCAAAAGGATTCTCTGCATGGGATGGGAGGTGGGACGGGTGGTGGCGTGGGGGTGCTAACAAACTGGCATCGGCGCGCGGGTCGCGCAAGTTCCTCGTGATTCAAGGGATCGGCTGCTCCGGGAGACGGTAGCAGGTCGGGCGAGTCTTCGTAGGGGCGAGACATGCCTCGACCGCCGGGAGCCGGACTGTGCGAGACAGGATGATAGCCGGAATCTGTTCAGAAGAGCGAGATCTGCTCGCCGATCTGGCGGGGGTCGACGGGGCGCAGGCCGAGCAGGCGCTGGACGTCTCGCGCGGAGGCCGGGCTGTGGCCGGCGAAGTGGTTGTTGGCGTAGCCGTAGACGTCGATCCCGCGCGAGGGCATCTCGCGCAGCACGGCGGCCCAAGCGGAGAGCTCGGTCGAGCGGTCCACCTGCACGTGCGAGAAGTCGGTGAGGTCGCGGTCGGGGCCCATCCAGCGCACGTAGTGGAAGTCCGCCGTGGGCCGCCAGGCCAGGTCGATCACCGTCTCGCGCGTCATCCAGCGCCCGTCGCTGAGCGCCAGCGCCACGCCGTGCTCGGCCAGCAGCGACAGCAGGTCGGGGAGCACCTCGGCGCGCGTCCACCGCTGGTGGCGCAGCTCCACCGCGAAGCGCAGGTCGCGCGGGAGGAGCGGGAGGAAGGCGGCCAGCGCGTCGTACTCGGAGGGGAGGAAGTCCGGCCCCATCTGCACCAGGACCGGCCCCAGCTTGGGCCCCAGCAGCCGCGCGCGCTCCAGGAAGAGCCCCACCACGTCTTCGCTATCGCGCAGCCGCCGCTCGTGGGTGACCTCCTGCGGCAGCTTGAGCGCGAAGACGAACCCCTCCGGCGAGCGCGCCGCCCACCCGCGCACCGTGTTCACGGGCGGGACGGCGTAGAAGGTCGAGTCCACCTCGACGGTGGGGAACGCCTCGGCGTAGCGGGTGAGCATGTCCGCGGGGCGCGTCCCCTCGGGGTAGAACGGCCCCACCCAGGCGGCGTAGTTCCACCCCTGCGTCCCGACCAGGATGCGTCCCGCCACGGCTCCTCCTTCTCGCTGCATGGAAGCGCCCGCCCAAGTGGACGGAGCGCACGGGCATCATCGGGAGAACGAGGTGTCGGCGCAAGGGGCGGAGGCCCTCACCCGACGCCGCTACCGCGTCGCCACCCTCTCCCAACCTTCGGGAGAGGGTACTTTACGCGACTCGGCGTCGGTGGAAACCGGGTTGCGCGGTTGAAGCCTCGCGGGGTTTGCGAGGCTTTCCGTAATTCCAGCGAGTGTCTTCAGGCACTCGCAACATCGGCGGATCGCACAAACCCGCGTGAGGGATGCGCGCCCGACAGCGCAGCCCGGCCCGGAGCGCAGCGGAGGGACACGCCCGAACCCGCCGTTCTACAGCTCCGCCGCCCGCCTGCCGCCCCGCTCGGCGAGCAGCCGCGCGACGCCGGCCGCGCCCGCCGCTTCGGCGACGTCGAGCGCGGTGTGCCCGTCGCCGGCCACCAGGTTCGGGTCGGCGCCCCGGTCCAGGAGCAGCCGCACCAGCGCTTCGCGCTCCGCCTCGTCCCACGGATGCTCCCCGTCGACGTCGTGGTACTTCGTCCACGCGGCCCAGTACAGCGGCGTGCTCTGGGGAACGTCCCACTGGTCGATGCGCTTGTTCACGGAGGCGGGGTCCTCGCGCAGGCGGGCCTCCACGTGCTCCCGCAGGCCGAAGCCGGCCGCGTCGTGCAGGTCGATGGCGCAGTGAGAGCGCATCCACGCGAAGACCTCGGCCTGCTTGTTGTGCTGCGCCCAGGAGAGCGGCGTCGAGACGAAGGGATTGTCCCGGTTGCCGATGTCGGCGCCCCTGGCGACGAGGCGCCGGACCATGGCCAGGTCGCCGTCCCACGCGGCGCGGTGCAGGGCCGTGCCGTTGTTGACGCCGGTCATGTCCCAGTTCCCGTCCTTCTCCAGCAGGAAGTCCACCGCCTCGGGGTGCCGGTTGACGTAGGCGAAGAGCAGCGCCAGCCCGACGGCGTCGCGCTCGGCCATCGGCCTGCCGCCCCGGCGCGGGCGCGACCGCAGCCGCCCGTCCTCGCCGAAGAAGCCGCGCAGGAGGTCCATCCGCCCCAGCGCCGCGGCGGCGCACACGTCCGGCTCGGCGCCCAGCTCGATCAGCTTCTCGGCGGCGCGCGGCGCATGGTTCGCCAGCGGCAGGTCCAGGACGCTCCTCCGCCCCCAGTCGGGGATCACGCGCTCCGAGGCCCCCAGGTCGAGCGTGGCGCCGCGCTCCAGCAGGAGCTCGATGAGCGGCCCCGAGACGCCGGCGTCGCTCGCCATCTTGCTGGTGATGACCAGGCCCATCGTGGTCCCGCCGCTGGGGCCGAGCGTCTCGGCGTCCACCTCGGCGCCGTGGTCCAGCAGCAGCCGCGCGATCTCGACGACGTTCGCCGGCACCGGGGCGGGGCGCCCCGGGTTCCAGGCCACGTGGTGCAGCAGCGTGGCGCCGGTGAAGTAGCCGTACGGCGGCTCCAGGTCGGTGCGCGCGTGGACCAGGGCGGGGTCCGCCGCGAGCAGGGCGCGCAGCCGCCCGAGGTCGCCCGCGTCGAGCGCGGCGGCGGCCTCGCCGAAGCGCGGGTGCGGCCGGAACTGCGCGACGCGGCTCCCCACCTCGACGCGGTGCTTCAGGGCGGCCCAGCTCTCGAAGCCGTACTCGCGGGCGAGCACCAGCTGCGCGTCGGCGAGCGCCAGCGGCCGGCCGAGCACCGCCTGCGGCGAGCGGCCCTTCAGGCGCGGATGGTGCGCGGCGATGCGCGCGGCGGCGGAAGGCTTTCCCTCGCGGTGAGCGCGCTGGAGCTCTTTCGCCTGGAGCTTGAGCTGGGCGAGGCTGGGACGTGCGGGGAGGGAACGCGTGGGCATGATACGCTCCTTTCGTGGGCGCCCGTCGTCCGCACGCGGGCCGAAAGAAGCGTGGCCGGATTGTACCTCTGCCTCACAGGCGGGACTCGGTCCCTTTCCGCGGACGGGCGGCGCCCTGCGCGCTCGACGTTCAGCATAGCGCCTCCGCCCGGCGGCATCAATGGGAACGTCGTACGGAGTCCGGCAACAGGATTTTGCACGCAGAGTCAGCAGAGTTGGCAGAGGGCCTCTCTGCTGACTCTGCTGACTCTGCTGACCCTGCGTGAGGCTTGTTGTTTTTTCCAGGCCCGGGATCAGGGTCAGTACGGCTC
>DASVWD010000119.1 GCA_036389795.1 Longimicrobium sp. | reverse complement strand
CGCTGCGCGCGACCACGGAGGATGAAACGGGTTGTAGTTCTCCCTCCCACCGCGCAGCGGGGGGAGGGCCGGGGAGGGGGGCTACCCGCGGCGAGCACCGAAGCCCGTCACAGCGCACGAGCCAGGTAGTTTCTATTCAGGAGCCGCCGAGCGGGACCGGCGGCATGCGCGGACGCCGGGCGGCGACGAAGGATCTGCGGGTGGGGTCCGAGCGTTAGCCAGGCTGACGCGCGAGTCCCCACCCGCAGATCCTTCGGGCGCGCAAGCTCTTGTGAAGACGCGACTCCGGTGCGTGCGCCCTCAGAGACTTTTGAGAAACGTCACTCTGGCAGCTTGACCGGCCTTCCAAGTCGATGATTCAGGACTCCTAGACGGCAATCTGCCCTGTAAATCAGCATCATTCGACACCAGAAACCACCATCGGGGCCTGTGTGGATCGGTTTCTCAAAAGTCTCTCAGGATGACAGCGTGTCTACCGTGCGGGTCAAAATACCTTTTGGGATCGCGCACACCCTCTGATCAACCGGATTCGGTGCCGGGCGCGAGGTGCTCGATCCGCACCGGCACCCGCTCCGCCAGGGCGGCGGCGACCAGGCTGCGGTGGCAGTGGAGGGGGTTGGCTTCCAGGCACAGCAGGCAGACGCGGCGGCCCGAGCGCACCAGGTCCGCCAGCGTCTCCAGGTCCGCCTGCGCCTCGGGCGTGGCCAGGTGCTCGCGGAAGATCGCGTGCATCTCCTCGTGGCGGCCGGCACGGGCGGCCGCGCGCCCGTCCGCCGGCGTCCCCAGGCCGCGCAGGTGCAGGTACTCGATCCCGCCCCGCCGACGTTCTCGGCCAGCCGCGACTTGGCGAAGCCGGGGCGGCGCGAGCTGGCCACCGCGCGGACGTCCACGAGCAGGTCCACCCCCGCGCCGCGCAGGGCGTCGAGGAAGCTCGGCACGGTCGCGTTCTCGTACCCGATGGTGGCGATCGATCTCATGCGCGCGACGCTCCAGGCCAGAGGCTCCGAACGGACCGGACGCTCCAGACTAGGAGCCCGGGCGGCTCCCGGCAATCGGTACGGCCGTCGTCTTCCATCCCTCGGGGAGACCGCTGGCGGCGCGTCCGGCTCGGCTCGTCCCCATCTTCAAGCCGCGCGGTAACCTGCGCGCCCTTGCGGTGTACAGGGCTCGCTCGTGATTCCGACCCCGACCACTTCCACCCGGCACCTTAGATGAAGCCCATCCGCCTGATCGGCGTTCTCACGCTCGCGCTCGGCGCCGCCCTGCCGGCGCAGGCCACCCTGGCGCAGACCGCCCCCACGGCCCGGCCCGCCTTCACCGGCGAGCCGCCCGAGAACTGGTGGCAGCTCGACCCCCAGGCCGACCGCGTCCCCGGCATCAGCGCCAACCGCGCGTACCGCGAGCTGCTGGCCGGGCGCCAGCCGCGCCGCAGCGTGGTGGTGGCCATCATCGACAGCGGCATCGAGATCGACCACCCCGACCTGAAGGACGTGGTCTGGACCAACCCGCGCGAGGTGGCCGGCAACGGCCGCGACGACGACGGCAACGGCTACGTCGACGACGTGCACGGGTGGGACTTCATCGGCGGGCGCGACGGGCGCGACGTGGAGTTCGACACCTACGAGGGCGTCCGCCTGTACGCCGCCTGCCGCGGCCGCTACGACACCGGCGCCCCGCCCCCGCAGGCCCCCGCCGAGCGCAAGGCGTACGACGAGTGCCAGGCGCACAAGCAGAAGCTGCAGGCCGACCGCGCCGAGGCGCAGGAGCTGCTCGACCAGATCAACCAGATCGGGCAGATGGCGCAGCAGGTGAGCACCGTCCTGCGCCAGGCGCTCGGCACCGACTCGCTCACGGTGGCCCGGGTGACGTCCATGAAGCCCTCGGTGCGGCAGGACGTGACGCAGGCGCGCGACATCTACCTGCGCATGGCCGCCGCCGGCATCACCCCCGAGGTGATCGCCAGCGAGCGCAAGGACGTGGAGAACCGGCTGCGCTACGGGCTGAACCCCGACTTCGACCCGCGCGGGGTCGTGGGCGACAACTACGCCGACCCCCGCGAGCGCGGCTACGGCAACGCCGAGGTGGAGGGCCCCGGGGCCATGCACGGCACCCACGTGGCGGGGATCGTGGCGGCGGTGCGCGGCAACGGCATCGGCGTCGACGGCGTGGCGAGCGGCGTGAAGATCATGGTGCTGCGCGCGGTGCCCGACGGCGACGAGCGCGACAAGGACATCGCCAACGCCATCCGCTACGCCGCCGACAACGGGGCGCAGGTCATCAACATGAGCTTCGGCAAGGCGCACTCGCCCCAGAAGGACGTGGTGGACGAGGCCGTGCGCTACGCCGAGGGCAAGGGCGTGCTGTTCGTGCACGCGGCCGGCAACGGCGGCGCCCTGCTGGACGACGACCCCAGCTTCCCCACCCGCGAGTTCAGGGCGGGCGGCGCGGCCCGCAACTGGATCGAGGTGGGCGCCAGTGCGTGGGCCCCCGACAGCCTGGCCGCCTCGTTCTCCAACTACAGCCGCACCAAGGTGGACGTGTTCGCGCCGGGGATGAGCATCTACTCCACCGTCACCGACGCGGGGTACTCGCGGCAGCAGGGCACCAGCATGGCGGCCCCGGTGGTGACCGGGCTGGCGGCGCTGCTCATGGCCTACTTCCCCGAGCTCACCGCCGAGCAGGTGAAGGCCATCATCCTGGAGTCGGCCACGCGCTACCCCACGCAGAGCGTGGTGCGCCCGGGGAGCGAGGAGCGCATCCCCTTCGGCCAGCTCTCGGCCACCGGCGGCATCGTGAACGTCTACGAGGCCGTCAAGCTCGCCCAGCAGCGCAGCGGCGGCGCGCGGCGCTGAGTTAGTGCGAGAGTGCGAAAGTGCGAAAGTGCGAGAGTGATTGAGCCGCAGTCACTTTCGCACTTTCGCACTCAGTACTTTCGCACTTTGGTTCTGGGCATGTCCCTCCGCTGCGCTCCGGGCCGGGCTGCGCGCGCGGTAGGGCACGATACGACCGTGCCCAACCGCGCCGGGCCGCCACCGCCACGATACCCCCTGTGGCGGCGCCGTCCCGGCCCTGACGGGCGCGCATCCCTCATGCAACCGCCCGGTCCCCGGAGCGCGAATCCACTTGTCCTCCGGGCTCCCCTTCTACAGTTTGTCCAACGTGGCGGCAGCACCGGATTTGCTGTCCCGAATCGTCCCCGCCGCGCGTTCTCGGCGTACGGGTCGAGCGCACCGGCAACTCGCAACGTCTCCGGGCCCGGCGTGGTGCGCGGGAAGGGCGAGGAGACCTTCTGGGGAGGGAGCATGCGCAACGTGAAGAAGCTCTTCGGGATCGGCGCGGCGCTGGCGGTGGTGGGGCTCTCCGGGTGCGCGCCCGGCATGGTGGGGCCGGTCAGCTTCCGCTTCAACTCGTGCTCACCGATCCAGCGGCAGGCGCAGTCGCACTTCAACTCCAGCTTCTACGCCTCCCGGCAGAGGATCGCCGCCGCCCAGGCCCGCTTCTCCACCGCCGGACCGGCCCGCCGGGCGAACGGGATCGTCAGCGGCGAGTGCCGGTACTAGCCCGGCCGGACCGGACGCGAGCCGCGGCGCGGAGCCTCCCCAGGCCCCCGCGCCGCGCTTCTTTTCCGTCCCATCGGTTGTCCGGTCCGGCCGCACCGGGATGCCGGATCCGGCGAACACCGTTCTCACATACAGCCAGCAGAGTCGGCGGAGGTGTTCCTCTGCTGACTCTGCCGACTCTGCGTGAGGCCTGACGTTCTGTCCGTCAGACCGCCGCCATCTCCTCCCGAGGCTGGGCCTCGGGCGCGACATCCCCGCACTCGTCGTGGATGCAGCGGCCGATGTGGGCGGCCATCACGTCCAGCTGCGAGCGCGAGGGCACCGGCGCCCCGGGGTCGGGGAGCTGCAGCGGGAAGGGCGCGTCCTTGGGCACCGGGATCAGGTGCAGGTGGAAGTGGAAGACGTCCTGCCCGCCGTCGGCCCCGTTGGGCGAGAAGAGGTTGACCGCGCGGCAGCCGGTGGCCCTGCGCAGCCCCGGCATGATGCGCTTGGCCACCGAGAAGGTGCGCGCCGCCAGCTCTTCGGGAACGTAGAAGAGGTTCTTGTAGTGCGCCTTGGGCACCACCAGCACGTGCCCCGGGTGCAGCGGCTGCACGTCGAGGAAGGCGATGATCTCGTCGTCCTCGTGGATCACGCTCACCATCTCGTCGCCGCCGATGATGCGGCAGAAGACGCACGTGGGGTTGTCGTTCGGGTTCGGAGCCACGCATCCTCCCGGGCGTTCGGCGTTCAGGATCTCGGTACATCGCTCGGACCCGCCGGGGGTGCAAGACGCATTCCGGCCGCCCGCAATCACCCGCGCGCCACGCACTTGCCAGACGCGGGGCGCGGGGCGAGATTGGGCGCTTCCGATCCGCGGGGCCACCCATCGCCGCACCTCTCCGAACCATGCCGAACGACGCCGCCCGCGGGGCGAACGCCGGTGCTCCCAGCGTGACCCCGGTCTTCCCCCTCATCCTCCTGGAGACCATGCGCGACATGGACCGCCCGGAGGAGTACCTGGAGGGCGAGGACGTGGCGCTCAGCATGCCGCGGCGGCTGGGCCTCAGCGACGTGATCTACACGCAGATCCACCGCTTCCGCGAGGAGGTCAAGCGCAAGCGGCTGCAGAGCGCCGAGGTGGTGGCCGACCTGATCCGGCTGGTGATCCGCCGCCCCGACTGCGACGAGATCTTCGAGGAGGCGGGCCGGCGGGTGGCGCGCCACGCCTGGATGGAGCGCTCGCCCGGGTTCCGGCGCATGGTGCGCTTCATGCCCCCGGTGCTGGCGCAGCGCTCGGCGCGCAAGGCCGCCCGCCGGCTCTTCCGCCAGATCGCCGCCGAGGGGGCGCTGGAGATCACCGCCCGCCCGCCCGGCGTGCGCATCCGCCGCTCGCTCACCGCCCGGGCCGACGCGGGGGGCGCCGCCTGCGCCTTCTACGCCGGCGCCCTCTCGGAGCTGATGACCGAGTACATGGGCCGCAAGCACGCCGCCCAGCACCCGAAGTGCGAGACGCGCGGCGCCGAGGCGTGCGAGTGGGTGGCGCTGGTGGTTTCCTGAGTACGGAAGTACGAAGGTACGGGGTACGAAGTACGGGGTACGGAGCCGTGGCCGGACCGTGATTCGCATCCAGGCGTCCGGCCGCACGGGAATTGCTGCGTGCCCGGAGCCCCGGGAAGGGACTCCGGGCATCACGTTTTCGGGAGGTGCCGCATGAAGAAGCTGGTGCTGGACCTGGACGCGCTGCGGGTGGACAGCTTCGCCACGGAAGAGGCGCGGGAGCGCCGCGGGACCGTGCTCGCCCACGACGACACGATGGAGACGGAGAACTGCACCTTCGAGGACACCTGCCTCGTCACCACCTGCGTGAAGACGCTGAAGTGCCCGCTGACGGTGAAGTGCGGCGCCCCCGATGGGGAGCCCGAATGAGCCTCGCGGCAGGCGGGACGGCGGATCCCGCCCGTCCGGTGCCCTGATGGAAAGGAGAGGACGATGAAGAAGCTCGCGCTCGACTTGGACGCCCTGCGCGTGGAGAGCTTCGCCACCGAGGCGGCGCCGGCGGGCCGCGGGACGGTGCGCGGCCACGACTCCATCGAGACCGAGAACTGCACCACCAAGACCACCTGCATCACCGAGCGGTTCTGCCCCACCCGGAACACCGGCGCGCTCTGCTGCCTGCAGCACGAGGCCTGAGCACCCGGGCGGAAGAAAGGCGCCGCCGCCGGACGTCCGGCGGCGGCG
>DASVWD010000118.1 GCA_036389795.1 Longimicrobium sp. | reverse complement strand
CGCCGGGGCCGTGGTCCCGGCGGCGGCCGTGCTGTACCGCTTCAACCCGCTGGAGGTGGGCTGGTATCCGCGCTGCGTGCTGTTCGTGCTCACGGGCATCTACTGCCCCGGGTGCGGCGCGCTGCGGGCGGGGCACAGCCTCCTGCACGGGCACTTCCTGGAGGCGCTGGGCTACAACGCGCTGCTGGTGGCCGCGGCGCCGTTCCTGGCGTACGTGCTCGCCAGCCGCGCGCTGGAGGCGGTCACGGGCACGCGCCGCCTCCCGCGGCCGTACCTGCCCGGGCGCGTGACCTGGGCCATCGCCGCGCTCTTCCTCGTCTTCACCGTCCTGCGCAACGTCCCCGTCCACCCGTTCACCCTGCTGGCCCCCTGAGGGCCGGCGGGCGGGGCTTCCCTCCGCTCTTCCGCAGTTCGCTTTATGCCGCTGTTCCGCCACCTGAACCAGTCCGCGTACGCCTCTTCCGCCCGCCCCCGCCCCGGCGGCGGGCCGCGCGAGGAGATCGTCCCCTGCCCGGGGTGCGGGCGCCCGGTGTCGCGCGAGGCGGCGGCGTGCCCCGCGTGCGAGGTGCCGGTGCGGGCGATGCTGGGCCCGCGCTCCGCGGGTACGCACCCGATGCTGGTGGTGGGGGTGGTGCTGGGCGGCGGGATCTTCCTGCTGATGCTGCTGGGGATGGCGGCCGCGCTCGCCACGTCGCGGCTGGCGATGAACGCCGAGGCCGAGGCGCACCGGGGGCTCTCGGCCGCCGACAGCGCGGTGGTGCGCGAGGCGGTCCTCGGGCTGCGCACGGTCTACGAGCTGCAGGGCGACCACATGGCGTCGCACGGCGCCTACACGCGCAACCTCATCGACCCCGCGGCGGACGACTACCTGGCCCGGTGGCGCGACCCCGGGGGGAAGCACTACGGCTTCGAGGTGTCCAGCCTGGAGATGGGCCACCTCTGCATCGGCGCGCTCCCCCGCTCGGTCGAGAGCTCCGCGCTCCCGGTGAGCATCGACGGCGCCGGCGTGGTGTACGCCGGCCCCAACTGCAACGGCGCGGTGATCTCGGAGAACGCGGGGGCGGAGTGGCTGGGGCAGTGAGTGCGTGAGTACGAAAGTACGGGGTACGAAGTACGAGGTACGGAAATGCGAAAGGGCGGCGCGGAGTGTTCCGGCGCCGCCCTCTTCGATTCCCCATAAAATCCGGAAAACAAAACAGCGGCCTCACGCAGAGCCAGCAGAGTCAGCGGAGTAGTTCTCTGCTGACTCTGCGTGAGACAGGTCTTCGGCAGCCTTGGTCTTGCACGGAGGTAACGGAGAAGGGAAGGGGTCCTCCGTTTCCTCCGTGTGATGCTCTGTCTCTACCGGCCGAACCAGTAGCTCATCTTCACGACGAAGATGTTGTTGGGGCGGCCGTCGAAGACGGCTTCGCCGTCGCGGCCGAGCGCGAAGTCGCCGAACGGCTCGGTGACGCTGCGCTCCTGCTGCCACACCAGGAAGAGCGTGGAGCCGGGGCGGTACTCCCAGCGCAGCACCGCGTTGCCCCGCAAGGACCGGAAGTTGAAGTCGGGGTTGCCGAAGCGCAGGTCCTCGTCGCCGTCGCGGTCGGCGTCGAGCGAGTACGACACCACGCGCCCGTCCGCGCCCGTGATCGGGGTGAGCTGCGTGGCGTCGTACACCACCTTGTCCAGCTCGCGCGGGGCGGCGAACTCCTTGAAGCGGTCGAAGTCGCCCGCCACCACCAGCGGCTGCGCGAACAGCTCCAGCGTGAGCGTGGGCGTGAAGGTCCAGTTGAGCCGCGTGTTCATCGACAGGGTGTTCTGCGACAGGTCGCTGAACACCACCCGCCGGCCGCCCCACTCGGCGGCCGCGGGGTCGGCGAAGGCGGTGACGAACTGCGCGCGGCTCTCGTTGTGGCTGAACGCCGGGCCCGCCGACACCTCGATGTTGGGCGCCGGCTTCACCCGCACGCTCAGGTTGGCGCTGTAGCCGGTGGCGCCCTCGGCGTTGCGGCCGACGCTGGGGTTGGTGGAGAGCACCACCTTCTTGCGCGAGTCGGTGCTCAGGTTCACGAAGTAGTTCCAGGAGGACGCCCGTCGCACCACCGGGCCGCCGCGGGTGAGCCGGTCGTCGTTGAGCTCGGGGCGCACGATGACGAAGGTGCTCCAGTTCCAGTAGTTGGTGAACTGGCCGCCCAGGTAGCCGTGCACCTGCCGGTCGGTGAGGTCGCCGTCGAAGTTGTACTGCTGCTGGCCGCCCACGATGAAGAGGAAGCGGCGGTAGCGGCGGGTGGGGGTGTTCCACTGGCGCAGCACGTTGGCGTTCATCCACACGTAGTCGGCGCGCGAGAGGAACGCCAGGTCGTTGACCTCGAAGCCGGGGCTGCGGAAGTTGACCGCGGTCTCCCACAGCCAGCTCCCCGCGTCCTTGGCCAGGCGCGCGTAGCCGCCGAAGCCGCGCAGGGAGGTGAGGCCGGGGTCGAAGCGGTCGGAGAAGAGCCCGTTGCCGCCGTGGTCGCGGTCGGGGCGCTGGAAGTAGCGCACGGAGGAGCGCTGCAGGCGCAGGATGGAGAGCGAGTCGCCGCCCACGTTGCTGAAGGCCAGGTTGCCGAAGAACGAGTAGGTCTGCTTCTTCCAGGAGTTGAACCAGTCGAAGCCCACCGCCTCGGCGTGGCCGGGGAGGAAGTCGCCCAGCGCGTCGGAGTCGAAGGAGCGCAGCACCGAGGTGCCCAGCAGTCCCAGGGTGAGGTTGCCGTTGCGGTAGTTCTTCTTGACGCGCCCCACGAAGTAGTTGCTGGCCGGCTCCACCTCCTCGCTGAAGCGGTCGCCCTCGGGCGAGATGGCGAGCGCCTCGGCGCGGCGGGTGAAGGCGTCCAGGAGCCCCACCTGCAGCCCCCCGGCGGTGCGGCCGGTGATCTTGGCGGCGGCCAGGATGGTGCTGGCGTCGGGGAGATCGGTGAAGGCGGCCGGCTGCCGCACGAACCCCTGCGGCCGCCGCCCGATGCGCCGCGAGTAGAAGAGCGACATCGACGAGACGTTGCTGCAGAAGAAGCAGCTGAAGTCGCCGAAGCCGAAGATGCCGCTCCCCTCCACGAAGAACGGGCGCTTCTCCTCGAAGAAGGTCTCCACGTCGGAGAGGTTCACCACCGCGGGGTCCACCTCCACCTGCCCGAAGTCGGGGTTGATGGTGGCATCGAGCGTCAAGGTGGAGGTGAGCAGCGCCTTGACGTCGGCGCCCACGCGCATGCTGCTCTCGCCGCGGTCCTCGAAGGGCGAGCCGGGCTCGCTGGGGTCTTCGTACGAGCGGCGCGCCACCACGTAGGGGAGGAGCTCCACCCGCCGCCCGCCGCCGCCGTGCAGCCGGAGCGCCTCCAGGTGCCCGAAGCGCGCGGGACCGCCCGACTCGTTCTTCCCCCAGAACGACCACATCGAGACCTCGTTCAGCCGCTCGACGTAGCGCCAGATCTGCATCCCCCAGGTCTGCAGCGAGTCGCGCGGGAAGCGCAGCTGCGAGAGCGGGATGCGCAGCTCGGCCGTCCACCCCAGCGAGTCGACCCCGGTGTCGGCGGCCCACACCGGGTCCCACGAGGGGTCGGCGTAGGGCGAGGCCTGGCCGGCGTCGTACTTCACCCCCGAGGGGTTGATCTGGATGATGGTGCGCCCGGTGTGGTCGTGGTAGGTGTCGAAGACGAACATCACGTTGTCGCTCTCGACGTCCTGGTCGCGCCGGGCCAGGCGGGTGCGCACGCCGGCCGCGCCCAGCGAATCGAACATGCGGGCGCCGATGTAGAGCGCCTCGTCGTCGTAGACGAAGCGGATCTCGGTGCGCTGGGTGGCGGGCTTCCCCTCGTTGGGGTCCTGCTGCGTGAAGTCGGTGGCCGGCGGGGCGCTCTGCCACACGGGCTCGTCGAGCTTCCCGTCCAGCTCGATCTCGCCGGTGCGGGGCACCGCCTGCACGCGCGGGGTCTGGCCGGCGGAGTGCGCCTGCCCCGCGGCCGCCCCCGGGGCGAGCGCGCCGCACGCGAGCAGGGCCAGCGCGGCGAGGAGGGTCGGGCGGGGCTTCGCGGTGGAAGACATCGGTCGCTCTCGCCTTCGGGGAAGGGTGGCGCGGGAAGCGGGACGCGGGTGAGCGAAGCGTAAGAGTGCTGCCATTTTAGCACTGGATCGGCGTGGCGGCAACCGTTTCCGCCCCGCCGGCCTCCCCGCCCGCCCCCGGACCCGCGTCCGGCGCCCGCGCGTGCGCGGCGGACTCTTGGACGCCGGCAACGGGGACGGGGTTGGACGCGCGGCTTGGCCCATCCCGCGCGGAGGGCGTCCGGCGCGTCACAACTCGTTTGCAGGAGACGTTCAACGCGGTGCGCCCTCCCTCCGTCCACTCCCGGGACGCCCGTCTCCCACGCCCGCGAGGTGCCGCCGATGCGCCACGCCCCGTCCCCGCGCCTCCCGACCGCCGCCGTCCGCTCCGCCGCCGCCTGCTGCGCCCTCCTCCTCGCCGCGCCCGCCGCGGCGCAGACGGTGGAGGGGACGGTGCGCGAGGAGGGGAGCCGCGCCCCGGTGGCGCGGGCGATGGTGTCGCTCCTGGACGCCGGGGGGCGCGTGGTGGCGGGGACGCAGACGCTCGCCGACGGCCGCTTCACGCTCACCGCGCCGGCGGCGGGGACGTACCGGCTGCGCGCGGAGCGGGTGGGGAGGGCGGCCACCGTCTCGGACGAGGTCGCGCTGGAGGCGGGGCGGACGGTGGCGCTCGAGCTGCTGGCGCGCGAGGCGCCGGTGCGGCTGGACGCGCTGGTGGTGGAGGCGGGCGAGCGCGCGTGCAGCGTGCGCCCCGACCGCGAGGCGCGGGTGGCGGCGGTGTGGGAGGAGGCGCGCAAGGCGCTCGCGGCCGCCGAGTGGTCGCGCCGCAACGAGCCGCGCGTGTTCACGGTGCGCGCGTTCAGCCGCGAGCTGGACCCGGCCTCGCTCACCGTGCTGCGCGAGAGCGTGCGCCCCGCGCGGGTGCGCCAGGTCTCGCCGTTCCGCAGCGTGGCGGCCGAGCGGCTGGCCGACGGCGGCTACGTGCGGCGCGACGGCGCCGAGAACGTGTTCTACGCGCCCGACGCGGAGGTGCTGCTCTCGGAGGCGTTCCTGGACTCGCACTGCTTCCGCCTGGAGCGCCGGGGCGAGCTGCTGGGGCTGGCGTTCGAGCCGGTGCGCGGCCGCAGGCTCCCCGACGTGCAGGGGGTGCTGTGGCTGGACGCGGGCTCCGCCGAGCTGCGGCACGTGGACTACGCCTACACGGGGATCGGCCCGCGGAGCCAGAGCGTGGAGTGGGGCGGGCGGATCGAGTTCGCGCGGCTCCCCGACGGCGCCTGGTACGTGCGGCGCTGGCGCATCTTCATGCCGATGGTGGGGAACGAGCGCCCCGACGGCGGCAACCTGCTGAACCACCGGAGGCAGCTGGGGCTGGTGGCGGTGAAGGAGGACGGCGCCGAGGTGGTGGAGGTGGCGGACGACGGGGCGCCGGCGGGCCTCGCGGCGGAACCGGGCGCGGTGGTGGCGGGGGTGGTGTGGGACAGCACGCGCGCCGCGCCGCTCGTGGGGGCGCGGGTGTTCCTGGCGGGGACGGCGCACGAAGCGCGCGCCGACTCGGCGGGCGCCTTCACGATCGCCGGGGTGCCGGAGGGGCGCTACGTGCTCACCTTCGAGCACCCGCGCACGGCGGAGCTGGCGACGGCCGCGCCCTCGCTGCCGGTGGAGGTGACGCCGCGGGGCGCGGAGACGGTGCACCTGGCGCTGGGCCGGCCGCCCCGGCCGGTGGCGGCGGCGGCCGAGCCGGGGGGCGCCATCGCGCTCCGCGCGGTGGAGGCGGTGGGCGAGCCGGTGCGGCCGCGCCTGGAGCGGTACGGCTTCTACGACCGCCGCCGGCTCGGCTTCGGGAAGCACCTCACCCACGAGGAGTTCGCCAGGCTCCCAGGGGCGCGCCTGCTCGACCGCATCATGGCGATGGGCGGCATCTACGTGGAGCCCCACACCTCCGAGGCGTTCTCCCTCTACCGGCCGTACCGCGGGACGCGCTGCTACTACGCGCTCTTCGTGGACGGGCGGCAGGAGTCCAACCAGATCCTCAACCGGCTCACCGTGGACGAGGTGGAGGCGGTGGAGCTCTACCGCGGCTACGAGATCCCGGGACGCTTCAACCCCTACTACAGCGACGACTGGAACTGCGGCGCGCTGGTGATCTGGACCAAGCCGTCGAACCAGCCGTGACACGCGCCCGCGCGGCTCGCGCCCCGGCTCGGGGAGCCGGCGCCGACGGCCGGCCCTGCGGCGGCGTGGTGGTCTGGCTGAAGCAGCCGGCAAGCTGACCCGAACGGCCTGGACTCACGCGGAGTCAGCGGAGTCAACGGGAGGGAACCGCGTCGGGTGATGTGTTCTGCTGACTCTGCCGGCTCTGCGTGAGACGAAAGCAGTTGCGGTTCGTGGACGACGTTCGGGGTGACGGCTCGCGGTTGACGCGAGACGCCGCCACACGCACGTTTGTCGTCCCACGCGGTCCCTATCCCGATGCCACGCAGGTGCTTTCGTCCCCTCTCCCTCACCGAGGCAAGATCGTGCGCCACGCAAGAACCTTTCTCCTCGCCGCCGCGGCGCTCTGCTGCGGCCGCCCGCTCGCGGCGCAGACCGTGGACGGGGTGCTGCTGGAAGAGTCGACCCGCGCCCCCGTCTCCCGCGCCATGGTGTCGCTCCTGGACAGCGCGGGGAAGCCGGTCGCCACCACGCAGACCCGTCCCGACGGGAAGTTCACGCTGCGGGCGCAGGAACAGGGGACGTACCGGGTGCGCGCCGAGCGGGTGGGGCGCGTGGCCACCGTGTCCACCCCGATCGAGCTGGGGCTGGGGGAGACGAAGCCGTTCGAGCTGCTGGCGAAGGGCGAGGTGGTGCAGCTGGAGGGGATCGTGGCGCAGGCGGGCGAGCGCGCGTGCAGCGTGCGCCCCGACGCGGAGGCGCGGGTGGCCACGGTGTGGGAGGAGGCGCGCAAGGCGCTCACGGCGGCCGAGTGGACGCGCCGCTACGAGCCGCGCGTCTTCACCGTGCGCACCTACAGCCGCGAGATGGACGCCGCCTCGCTCACCGTCAAGCGCGAGCAGGCCCGCACGGCCCGGATGCAGCAGGTGACCCCCTTCCGCTCGCTCCCGGCCGACCGGCTGGCCGAGCAGGGGTACGTGCAGCGCGACGGGCGCGAGATGGTCTACTACGCGCCCGACGCCGAGGTGCTGCTCTCGGAGCCGTTCCTGGACGGGCACTGCTTCCGCCTGCACCGCGACGCGGAGAAGCCGGGGCTGCTGGGGCTGGCGTTCGAGCCGGTGCGCGGGCGCCGGCTGCCGGACATCCAGGGCGTGCTGTGGCTGGACGAGAAGACGGCGGAGCTGAAGTCGCTCGACTTCGAGTACACGCGCGTGCAGGTGCCGCAGCAGGACGTCGACCGCACCCGGTGGGGGGCGCGCGGCGAAGTGGTGCGCCACGCCTGGGGCGGCCGGCTGGAGTTCGACCGCCAGCCCGACGGGGTGTGGTTCGTCCGCCGCTTCCACATCCGCATGCCGGTGATGGGCACCGCCGCCCCCGACGCGCAGAACCTGCGCTCGCAGTCCGCCGTCGGCCTGGTGGCCGTGAAGGAGGACGGGGCGGAGGTGACGGGGCTCCGGACGGCGTCGCAGGTGGTGATCGCCGAGCAGCCGGCGGGCGGGGCGGCGGTGAGCGGCGTGGTCTACGACAGCACGCGGGCGCGGGGGCTGGCGGAGGCCACGGTGTTCCTGGTGGGCACCGAGCACATCGCCGTCACCGACTCGGCGGGCGCGTTCCGGCTGGAGAACGTCCCCGACGGGCGCTACGCCGTCAGCTTCTCGCACCCGCGCGCCGACTCGCTGATCCTGGTGCCCACCCCCGTCGAGGTGGAGCTGAAGCGCGGCCGGGTGGAGACGGTGGCGCTGTCGATGGGGCGGCCGCGCCAGCAGGTGGCCGCCGCCAGCGCGGCCTCGGACAGCGCCATCCGCCTGCGCCCGCTGGTGGCCACGGCGGCGGCCACCCAGCGGCGGCTGAACAACGCGGGCTTCTACGACCGGCAGCGGGTGGGGACGGGCGCCTTCCTGACCGGCGAGCAGTTCAAGCGACGCCCCGGCGCGCGGGTGCTCGACATGCTGCAGGGGCTGCGCGGCATCTACGCCCGGCCCACCCCGCAGCAGCGGTGGGGGGAGGGCGACTGGACGTTCTACCAGTACCGCTTCGGGCGGCGCTGCGTGGCGCTCCTGTGGGTGGACGGCATGCAGCGGCCGGTGAAGGAGCTGGAGCGGATCGATCCCGACGACGTGGAGGCCGTGGAGGTCTACAGCGGCGACGAGGTGCCGATGCGCTTCGCCGTCGCCAACTCGGAGATGGGCGGGCAGTCCATGACCGACCCGGAGCGGCGCAACCGGGAGGACCCGGCCGCCGGGCTCCAGGACGTCGCGGTCCCCAACGCGGTGCGCAACGCGGGCAACGGCACCGTCTGCGGCGCGGTGGTGGTGTGGCTGAAGACGCCGATTCCGTGAGGGGAGTGCTGAGTGCCGGGTCCTGAGTGCTAAGTGCTTAGTGCTTAGTGCTTAGTCCTTAGTCCTTAGTCCTTAGGTCCTCAGTGCCAACCCTAAAGCACTAGGGACTGAGCACTAACGCACTGCGGTTTGTCCAAGCGTGTCCGGACGGGGTCGATCCATTCGTTTCTGACGGATGCCGGTGATGCGCGGCCTTTTCTGAGTCGAGCCTGGATGCTGAGACACCTTCGCGGCTGGCTGATGGCTGCCGCGCTCCTCGTCCCCGCGGGCGCCGCGGCGCAGGTGGTGGACGGGGTGCTGCTGGACGGGCGCAGCGGCGCGCCGATCCCCCGCGCCACGGTGGCGCTGGTGGACTCGGCCGGGCGCACGGTGGCCAGCCAGGTGACGCGCGCGGACGGCCGCTTCCGCCTGCGCGGCGCGGCGGGGCTCTACCGCGTGCGCGCCGAGAGCGGGGGCGCGGCGCTGGCCGAGGGGATGGTGGTGCTCGGCGAGCGCGGGACGGTGCAGATCGACCTGCGCTCCGCGGGGCGGTTGGCGGCGGCGGCGAGCGGCGACAGCGCGGTGGCCCTGGAGCCGCTGGAGGCCACCGCGGCGGTGCAGCGGCGGCGCCTGGTGAACGCGGGCTTCTACGACCGGCAGCGCTTCAACAGCGGCGTCTTCCTCACCGGCGAGCAGTTCGCGGCCCGCGGCGGCGCGCGCGTGATCGACGCGCTGGGCGGCCTGCGCGGGATCTTCTACCGGCACGAGCCCGCCAACGCCGTGCACGGCAGCAGCTACGTCATCTACCAGCACCGCTTCGGCGGCCGCTGCCGGGTGTCGCTCTGGATCGACGGGCTGCAGCGCGACCCCGAGGTGCTCGACGACCTCGAGGCCGAGGACGTGGAGGCCGTGGAGGTCTACAACGGCAGCGAGGTGCCGCCGCGCTTCGTCCCGCTCGCGCGCGCCAGCAGCGGCTCGACGTGCGGCGCCGTCGTCCTCTGGCTCAGGGCGCCGAAGCGCTGACGCCGGCGCTGCCGCCGAATCCGGCGTGGTGGTCGTCCGGCCCGCGGATGAAGCCGCAGATTTTTCTCCCTCGGATCGAAATGCGCAAACAGCTTCGCCTCTCCCTGGCCGCCGCGGCGCTGCTCGCGCCGGCGGCCGCGTCCGCGCAGGTGGTGGACGGGCTGCTGCTGGACGGGCGCAGCGCGGAGCCGGTCTCCCGCGCCACGGTGGCGCTGCTGGACTCGGCGGGGCGGGTGGCCGCGTCGATGGAGACCCGCGCGGACGGGCGCTTCCGCCTGCGGGCGGCGGGCGCCGGGCTCTACCGGGTGCGCGCCGAGCGGCAGGGCGTGCGGCTGGCCGAGGGGACGGTGCTCCTCCGCGAGCGCGGAACGGTGCAGATCGACCTGCGCACGGAGGCGGGGCCGCTGACCGCCGCGGCGCGGGGCGACAGCGCGATCGCGCTGGAGCCGCTGGAGGCCACCGCCGCGGTGCAGCGGCGCTACCTGACCAACGCGGGCTTCTATGACCGGCAGCGGGTGGGCACCGGCGTCTTCCTCACCGGCGAGCAGTTCGCGGCCCGCTCGGGGGCGCGCACGATCGACGCGCTGCAGGGGCTGCGGGGGATCTTCTACCGCCCGGCGGGCGCCAACAGCTACGTGCTCCTGCAGCGCCGCATGGGCGGCCGCTGCCGGGTGTCGATCTGGGTGGACGGGCTCCCCCGCACGGAGGAGGTGCTGAACGACATCCGCGCCGAGGACGTGGAGGCCGTGGAGGTCTACGACGGCCGCGAGATCCCGATGCGGTTCGTCCCCCTCATGGAGCCGCTGGACGTGCACGCCCGGAGGCTCGCGCCGCGCAGGGCCCGCGACGGCGACCTCTGCGGCGCCGTGGTGTTCTGGCTCAAGCGGCCGCAGGGCTGAGCGGGACCGGGCCCCGCGTCCGGATCGGCCGGCGGAAGACGTTGAAGGCGAAAGGGCCCTGGCGATCCCTCCACCCCACCCGACGGGACTCCCCCGATGCGCCGCACCCCGACACTCCTCCTCTCCGCGCTCGCGTCCGCCACGCTGCTCTCGTCCGCCGCGCCGCTCGCCGCGCAGGAGCTCGACGGCATGCTGCTGGACGGCCGCACCCGCCAGCCGGTGTCGCGCGCCGTGGTGGTGCTGCTGGACTCGGCGGGCGGCCAGGTGTCGCGCGCGCAGACCCGCGCGGACGGGCGCTTCCGGCTGCGCGCGGCCGAGCCCGGGGTGTACCGCGTGCGCGCCGAGCTGGCGGGCGACCTGCTGGTGACCGGCACGGTGCGGCTGCCGCCGGGGGAGACGGTGGAGGTGGAGATGCTCACCCGCACGACCTCCCTGGCCGCGGCCGCGCGCGGAGACAGCGCCATCCGGCTGGATCCGCTGGAGGCGGTGGCGGAGGCGCAGCGGCGTTACCTGACCAATGCGGGCTTCTACGACCGGCAGCGGGTGGGCACCGGCGTCTTCCTCACCAGCGAGCAGTTCATGACGCGCCCGGGGGCGCGCATCATCGACCGCGTCCAGGGGCTGCGCCAGGTCTTCGCGCGCCCGGCGGGGACGAACGGCTGGATCCTGTACCAGCAGGGCTCCGCGCACCGCGGCAGCCGCCGCTGCATCGTGTCCCTGTGGGTCGACGGGATGCAGATGGCGGCCAACATGCTCAACCAGATCCGCCCCGAAGACGTGGAGGCGGTGGAGGTCTACGACGGCGACGAGGTGCCGCTGCGCTTCAGCCCCGTCAACCGCGCCGGCATCCCGCCCTGCGGCGCCGTGGTGTTCTGGCTCAAGGCGCCGGTCAACTCCTGATCTTCCAATCCACCGATACAGCGCATGCGACGCATCGTTCTCTCCCTTCTCTGCGCGGCCGGGCTCCTGGCCGCGGCGCCGCTCTCCGCGCAGCTGCTGCTGAACGGCGTGCTCCTGAACGGCCGCTCGCGGCATCCGGTGGCGCGCGCCACGATCGTGCTGGTCGACTCGGCGGGGAGCGAGGTGGGCCGCACGCAGACGCGCGGCGACGGCTGGTTCGAGCTGCAGGCGCCCGCGCCCGCCGCGTACACCGTGCGCGCGGAGCTGGCGGGCGACGTGGTGGCCACCGGCGAGGTGCGGGTGGAGGGGCGCGATCCCGTGCGGGTGCAGATGTACACGCGCTCCGGCCGGGTGGCCGCGGCCGCGCGGCGCGACAGCGCGGTGGCGCTCGCCCCGCTGGTGGTGGTGGGCGCCGAGGAGCAGCGCTACCTGCGCAACGCGGGCTTCTACGACCGGCAGAAGGTGGGGACGGGGGTGTTCATGACCGGCGAGCAGTTCGCCCGCCTCCCGGGAGCGCGCACCGTCGACCGGTTCGAGGGGATCCGCCGCATCTTCGCCCGGCCGTCGGGCTCCAGCGGCTGGGTGCTCACCCAGGGCGGCGGTGGGCGGCGGTGCACCGTGTCGCTGTGGATCGACGGGGTGCGGATGCCGGCCGAGGTACTGAACGGGATCAGCCCCGGCATCGTGGAGGCGGTGGAGGTCTACGACGGCCACGAGGTGCCGCTGCGCTTCAGCCCCGTCAACCGCGGCGGCCGCGCCCCCTGCGGCGCCGTCGTGGTGTGGCTCAAGACGCCGGCGGCCTGACCGAGGCCTCGAAGGCTTTTTCTCACGCAGAGACGCGGAGACGCGGAGAACTGCCGGGGGTTCTCCGCGTCTCTGCGTCTCTGCGTGAGGCCTGATGTTTTCTTCTCTCGTCGTTACCTTGATGTCGTACCCCGGCCGCGGCCTTCCCTTGCAGGACACTTCCATGCGCCCGATCCGCTTCCTCCTCCCGCTCCTCGCCGCCGTGCTCGCCGCCGCGCCGCTGGGGGCGCAGCCGCTCCGGGGCCAGCTCGTGGGCGACGACGGCCGGCCGCTGGCGCACATCCCCGTGGTGCTGCTCGACACCGCGGGGACGGTGGTCGACAGCACCGCCACGAGCGCGCGCGGGGTCTTCCGCCTGCAGGCGCCGGGGAACGGCCGCTACGAGATCCAGGCGCGGGGGGCGGACGGCGTGCTGCGCTCGATGCCGGTGACGCTCCCGGCCGACATCGGCACCAACGTGCGGCTGAGCCTGCACCTGCGGGCCGAGCCGGCGCCGGCGAGGGACAGCGTGGTGCTGGTGCCCGCCCCGCCGCTCTGGGACGAGGCCGAAGCCGCGCGCGAGCGCCGCCTGATCGACGAAGGGTACTTCGCCCGGCGGCGCGAGGGCGTCGGCGCGTTCCTCGCCGCCGAGACGTTCGCGGAGCGGCGCGGCGCCGGGACGGCGGAGAAGCTGCGCGGCCTGCTGGGGCTGGAGGTCGCCCGCCCCGCGGCGGGCGGGCTGGAGCTCACCGTCCCGGCGCTGGAGGACGGCCGCCGCTGCCGGGCCGCGCTCTGGGTGGACGGAGTGCTCCGCCCCGCCGCGGAGCTCGACCGCATCGACCCCGCGCGGGTGGACGCGGTGGAGGCCTACGGCGCCGACGAGGTGCCGCCCCGCTTCCGCGCCGGGGCATCCGGCGCCCTCCCCACCTGCGCCGCCGTGGTGCTCTGGCTGCTCCCGTCGGGGAGTGCGTGAGTGCGGAAGTGCGTAGAAGTCGTGCAGGCTGTCCCCTGTTCCCTATCCCCTGTCCCCCTGCCGTTCCCCTGTGGTTGCCGTCCCACGGGTGGAGGCTCCAGATTCGGGGCTTCCACCCGTGGCACCTGTGATGCTCGACCGAGGACGCCCATGAGCTGCGCCAGACTCGCGAGCCTCTGCGCCGCCGCGCTGCTGCTGGCCGGCGGCGCGGCGGCCCAGTCGCCCCCCACACCCGGCCCCGATCGGCTGATGCAGCCCGGCATCTCCCTGGAGCTGGCGCGCACGCGCGCGGCCACGCTCTCCGGCGTGCGCTACGAGCTGGCGCTCGACCTCACCCAGCGCGACACGGCGCCCGGCTCCGTCCGCATCGCCTTCGAGCGCAAAGCCGGCGCGGGCGACCTGGTGCTGGACTTCCGCGGCCCCTGGCTCGGCGGCGTGCGGGCGAACGGGGCGGAGGTGCGCGACCACGCGTGGGAGAACGGGCACCTGCGCATCCCCGCCGGGTGGCTGCGCACCGGCGCCAACACGGTGGAGGTCGACTTCCGGGCGAAGATCGCGGCGGCCGGGGCGTCCATCATCCGCTACGACGACAGCACGGACGGGTCGCGCTACCTCTACACGCTCCTGGTCCCCTCCGACGCCAACCAGCTCTTCCCCTGCTTCGACCAGCCCGACCTCAAGGCCCGCTTCCGCATGCGGCTGACCGCGCCCGCCGGGTGGACGGTGGTCGCCAACGGGCCGGTGGAGGCGAGCGACTCCGCCCGCGGCGCCGTCGCCTGGCGCTTCGCCGAGACGGAGCCGATCTCCACCTACCTGGCCGCCTTCGCCGCGGGGCCGTGGACGGCGTGGGCCCCGCCGGCCGCCGACCGCGTGCCGATGACGCTCTACGGCCGCGCCTCGCGCCGCGGCGAGGTGGACGCCGACACGCTGCTGGCCACCAACGCCCAGGCGGTGCGCTGGCTGGAGCGCTGGTTCGGCGTGGACTTCCCGTTCCGGAAGGCCGACCTGCTGCTGGCGCCCGCCTTCCCGTTCGGGGGGATGGAGCACGTGGGGGCCATCTTCTACAACGAGAGCGGCTTCGTCTTCCGCGAGCCGCCCACCCTGCCGCAGAAGCTGGGGCGCGACGCCACCATCTTCCACGAGGTGGCCCACCAGTGGTTCGGCGACCTGGTGACCATGGAGTGGTTCGACGACCTCTGGCTCAAGGAGGGCTTCGCCACCTACATGGCGGCGAAGATGCAGGACGAGCTGCGCCCCGGCACCGGCGCGTGGAAGACCTTCTTCCTGCGCAACAAGCCGCTGGCGTACGGGGTCGACGCCACCTCGGGGACCACGCCCGTGTGGCAGGAGCTGGCCAACCTGGACCTGGCGAAGAGCAACTACGGGCCGATCGTCTACAACAAGGCGCCCTCGGTCCTCAAGCAGCTCGACTTCCTGGTGGGCGACTCGGCGTTCCGCGCGGGGCTGCACCTCTTCCTCACCCGCCACGCCTACGCCAACGCCACCTGGCGCGACCTGCTGGCGGCGCTGGAGGAGACGTCGGGAAGGTCGCTCAATGCCTTCGGCGAGCAGTACATTCTGCGCGCCGGGATGCCGCGCGTCGACACGCGCCTGGAGACCGACGGCGGGAGAATCCGCCGGCTCACCCTGGCCCAGCGCCCGGCGCGCGCGCTCCCCGGCGACCCCGGCGGCTGGTGGCCGATGCAGGTGCGCGTGCGCCTGGCCTATGCGGACCGCGACGACGTGGTGCTCACCGTCTCCCTCACCGGCGAGGCGACGGAGGTGGGCGGCGCGGCGGGGCTCCCCGCGCCCGACTACGTGTGGGCGAACGACGGCGACTACGGCTACGGGCTCTTCCTGCCGGACGACCGGAGCGCCGCGTACCTGGAGGAGCACGTCGGCCAGGTGGAGGACGACCTGCTGCGGGCGATGCTCTGGGGGGCGCTGTGGGACCGGGTGCGCGAGACGGAGCTGCCGCCCGCGCGCTTCGCCGAGCTCGCCCTGCGCGAGCTGCCGCGCGAGCGCGACGAGCAGATCGCCGCGACTATCCTGGACCGCGCGGCCACCGCGCTCACCCGCTACGCGGCCGACGCCGACGCCGCGCGGCTCTTCCCCGCCTGGGAGGAGCTGCTGGCCAGGCGGGCCTCGGACGCGGCGCTGCCGTACGGGATGCGCAAGGCCAGCCTGGACGCGCTGGTGGAGACGGCGCGCACCCCGGCCGCCCGCGCCGTGCTGCGCGGGTACCTGGCCGGCACGCGCCCCTTCGACGGCGGGGCGGTGAAGCAGCCCACGCGCTGGAGCATCGTGCAGCGCCTCGTCTCGCTCGCCGAGCCCGACGCGATGGCGCTCTACCGGGCCGAGGTGGCGCGCGACTCCACCCCCGAGGCCGAGCGGCGGGCGTTCGTGGCGGGCGCGGCCGAGCGCGACCCGGCGGCCAAGGAGGCGTACTTCCGCCGCTACCTGGACGACCCGCGGCTCAACGAGGAGTGGGTGACGGCGTCGCTCGGCGCCTTCAACGACCCCGCGCACGCGGCGCTCACCCGTGGCTACCTGCGCCCGGCGCTCGACCGGCTGCAGTGGATCCGCGACAACCGCCGCATCTTCTTCCTCCCGCGCTGGATCAACGCCTTCGCCGGCGGGCACACGAGCGCCGAGGCGCTGGCGATCGTCGACCGCTTCCTCGCCGAGCGCGCCGACCTCCCCCCCGACATCCGCCGCAAGGTGCTCCAGGCGAGAGACGAGCTGGAGCGCACGGTGGCGGTGCGCCGCGCTGCCGGCGCGAGGGTGGAGTGACGGCGAGGGGCCCGGTCGCGATGACCGGGCCCTCGTCACGTTCCATCCTTTGTTCCGTACCGGCTGATATGACACCAGGTCCGGAAAACACCAAAGCCTCACGCAGAGTCAGCAGAGTCAGCAGAGGACCTCTCCGTTGACTCTGCTGACTCTGCGTGAGGTAAAGTCTTTTGCCGGATTCGGTAGGAGATCAGCCTTCCCCGACGACGTACGCGTCCGCCTCGATCTCCACCAGCATGTCGGGGTCGATGAGGGCGGTGACCTCGACCATGGTGGCGGCGGGGCGGACGTCTCGGAAGAACTCGCCGTGCGCGCGGCCCACGGCCTCCCACTGCGAGATGTCGGTGACGAAGGTGCGGGTGCGCACCACGTCTTCCAGCCGCGCGCCGGCCTTCTCCAGCGCCGCCTGGATGTTCTTGAGCGCCTGCACCGCCTGCGCGTACGCGTCGCCCCTGCCCACCAGCGTGCCGTCCGGCCCGATGGCGGTGGTGCCGGCCACGTGCACGTGCGGCCCCACGCGCACCGCCCGCGAGTAGCCCACGATCGGCTCCCACGGGGCGCCGCTGGAGATGTTCTGGCGGTGCGTCATTTCACCCCGCTGATCTGGTAGGGATGGAACTCGCATCCCGGACGCACCGGGAGGTAGAGAACGTCCGGGCGGGTGCTCGCTTCCACTTCCCCGAAGACGGGAATTCCCCGGAACGTTCCGATCCTCTTGAGCTCGTCGACGCCGAGCACTCTCGGCAATCCGTACTTCACGTACAGGCTGCCCTCGTAGACGATCGGCTCGTGGCTGACGTACCACGGCGCGTCCGCCGCGTAGGGACCGGACCTCGCGATTGCAGGGTGGGACCTCAAGCTCGTGGCGCTCGTGGCCGGACCGACCATGACCTCCACCTCCCTCAATTCCCCGTCTGCGACGACGCAGACCCGGATGGCTTCGAGCGGGTCGGGCGGCTGCGGGCGGGGGGCGGGCCCCGGAGCCGGCGCGGGCGCGGGAGCGGGCGCAGGCGCGGCTTCGACCGGGGCCTGCCGGCGAGCGCAGCCAAGGCCGGCCGCGACGAGCAGCAGGATGAGAGCGGCAGTTCTCAATGTTCACCTCGTTCGTCTTCCCGGCCGGAATCCTCGCCGCGGAACGCGGCCACGAGGCCGAGGGTGAAGAGCAGCGCCAGGACGCTCAGCGCGGCGTAGCGGTCGTCCGGGTAGCGGAAGGCGGCGGCGACGAGCTGCGACGCCGCGGCGAAGGCGAGCAGCGGCGCCTCGAGGCCCCGCCGCGCGCGGGTGAGCGGCGCGGCCAGCACGGGGAAGGAATAGTAGTACGACGTGAGCTGCGCGAGGAGGACGATGCAGACCTGGCTAATCCCCTCCACGATCCAGAGCGAGCGACTCCGTCCCGCCACCCACGCGAGCCACAGCAGGCAGGCGCCGGCCAGCACATAGCCGGCGGGGCGCAGCCTCTCCCACCTGCGCAGCCGCAGCGACTTCCAGCGGGCGAACGGGTCCGGCCGCGACGCATCCACCGCGTACTTCATCCGGCCCGACTCCGGCCCGCTCCCCACGCCGTGCGAGAGGACGACGCGCAGGCCCAGGTGGTTGGCGAGCGGCGTACGGTCCAGCCGCCGCACGGCGGAGACGAACTCGGGCCACGCGCGCGGGCCGGCCACCAGCGCGCCCGCGGGGACCAGCACCGCCGCCGCGAGCGCCGCCCCCGCCGCGAAGCGCAGCCAGCTCCGCGGCACGCGCCGCCGCCGCGCCAGCCGCCCGGCCGCCGCGGCTCCGACGCCGACGAACAGCAGCAGGGGAAAGACGCGGATCAGCCCCGCCGCCATCAGCGCCGCGCCCGCCGGGGCGAACCGCCGCTTCCGGGCGAGGCAGGCGGAGAGGACCAGCAGGAAGAGCCAGTCCTGCCGCAGGAACGAGCCGCCGGTGGAGAAGAAGGTGGAGAACGCCTGGCATCCCCAGAACACCGCCCCCACGGCCGCCACCCGCCACCCGAATGCCCACCAGAGCGCCGCGACCATCCCCCCGAGCAGCAGCAGGTCCAGCGCGGCCATCCACTGGAGCCAGCGCGTCCCCGCCGGCCGGAGCCGCGCCAGCGTGCTCCCGGCGATCATCCAGGCGGGCGGCCCCACGAAGCCGTGGTCGCGCTGCATCCGCCACCACACGTCCGGCCCGGCGGCGAGGCGGAAGAAGCGCACGTCCGCGCGGAACGCCGCCCAGCGCGCGGGGGTGAAGCGCGCGCGGCACGCGCCGGGGTCCGCCAGCGCGCCCGCGGCGGGGACGAGCGAGTTGTCGTCGACCAGGCTGCGGATCAGCCGGCCTGGGGCGCGCACCTCCGCCCGCAGGTCGGCGGCGGCGGCACGACCGTCTTCGCCCGCGTAGCGGATGGTGCCCAGCTCGTCCAGGGCGACGGCCGAGCAGCGGTACAGGCCGTCGTAGCGCAGCTCGCGGAAGTACTTCGCGCCGACGAAGTAGTGGTACTGGTCCCAGACGTTGTAGAAGCGCGTCCACACGTTCGGCGGGCGGGGCGGGCCCGTGACGGCGCCCGCGAAGTACGCCGCCACCGCCGCCGCCCCGAGCCCCAGTCCCACGCGCTTCCTGATCCTCGTCGAGATCGGCCGCCCGGCGCGCGCCCGCCGGAGGTCGTAGGCGGAGCACGCGGCGGCCGTCGCGGCGATCCCCGCTTTCGCGGCAACGGCGAAGAAGTAGGAGAGGGGGAGGACCATGGGGTGGGGATCGCGCGGGAAGGATGCGGTCCGGCGCGAATGGCCGCCGTGCAGCCTCCGCAGGAGGCTTCCTGCCGTAGTTGCCGCGGCTTCAGCCGCCCGTCACGGAGGCCGCCCGATGGACGTGCGTCAGTCCAGCAGCTCGCCGCGCATGACGGTGACGGCCTGGCCGCCCAGGTGCACGCGCTCGCCGGCGTGGCGCACGCGCACGACGCCGCCGCGGCGCGAGGCCTGGAAGCCGGTCAGGTCGGCGCGCCCCAGCCTGGCGGCCCAGTACGGCGCCAGCACGCAGTGCGCGGAGCCCGTCACCGGGTCTTCGTCCACCCCCGCGCCCGGCGCGAAGAAGCGCGAGACGAAGTCGTAGCCGCCGCCGTTGGCCGCGCGCGCGGTGACGATCACGCCGCGCGTCTTCAGGGCGCGCAGGGCGGCCAGGTCGGGCTGGACGCGGCGCACCGCGTCTTCCGAGTCGACCTCCACCAGGTAGTCGAAGTGGCTGCGGCCCACGTAGAGCGGCTCCACGCCCAGCGCGCGCCCCAGCTCGGGCATGTCGCCGGCCGGCTCGGCGGGCTTGGCGGGGAAGTCCATCCAGATCCACGCGCCCTCGCGCCGGCAGGTGAGCAGGCCGCTCCGCGTGTGGAAGCGCGCCTCGGCGCCCGCGGGGAGCCGCCCGTCCTCCCACAGCACGTGCGCGCTGGCCAGCGTGGCGTGCCCGCACAGGTCGATCTCCACCGCGGGGCTGAACCAGCGCAGGCCGAACCCGTCGTCCGCGCGCACCAGGAAGGCGGTCTCGGAGAGGTTCATCTCCATCGCCACGCGCTGCATCCACCCCTCGTCGCGCGCGGCGGGGAGGAGGCACACGGCGGCGGGGTTGCCGGCGAACGGGCGCTCGGTGAAGGCGTCGACCTGGACGACGGGCTGCGGCATGGCTCGTGGCTCGGGCGAAAGGTCGGGAGACGGGTCGCGGGGGAAGATAATCCGCCGCGCCCCGGGCGAAAACGGGGCCGGGGCCCGGGCGCGGCGCCCGGACCCCGGTCTTCCCCGCCTGCGCGGCGCTCCGGCGGCTCAGGAGGTGGGGGCCCCCGCCGGGCGGCGGGCGGTGAAGCCCACCGCGGCCAGCGCGATCCCCAGCAGCGCGTGCAGCCAGATGTCGTTGCCGCCGATGGGGATCAGCCCGAACGTGGTGGGGGCGATCAGGCCCAGGACGGTCAGCACGATGTAGATGATCCCCCCGATCCGGCAGTACTGCACCGCCGCGTCCCACCGGCGCGACGCCGCGATCCCCCAGACCCCGAAGAGCAGGTGCACGATGTTGTGCAGCACGTTCACGGGGAAGAGGCCGAGGACCAGCCCGGGATCCTCCACCCCCATGCTCGTGCCGCCGTCGGTGAGGAAGCCGAGGATGGCGACCAGGATGAACACCACGCCGAAGACGAGCGCGACCGTCTGGACCGTGGAACGATTCATGGCTTTTCCTCCCTGCTGGGGTGAAGACCGGGGCCCGACGCGGGGCCTGCCGGGCCGTCCTGCCGTGACCGCGGCACAACTGTGCGGTGGACGGCGCGGACAGGCAAGGATTTTCTTCGTATGCGCGGGCCGGAATCTTGCTTTCCTCCGCGGCGGAAGCTCAAACGGAGGAGGAAAGCATGCCACGCTACGGACTGGACTACCGGGGGCTGCGCATGGGCCCGGGGTGGGGGTGGGACGACCGCTCCGACCCCAACTGGCGCGACGGCACCTACCACGGGTACCGGATGGACGCGGGCCCGCACCAGGCGCCCTACGGCGACCACCGGCTGCACCACCAGTACGAGCTGGGCGGCCACGGCGGATTCGACGGGCGCTACGACTGGCCCGACGGCCGCTACGACCGCCACGGGATCTACCACGAGGCGTACGAGGGCGGCGGCGGGATGCGCTCGGCGCAGCGGGTGCGCTACGAGGTGGACTACGAGCCGCGCTGGGAGCGCTCGGGCGGGGTTCGCTACGACAGCGCCTACCTGCGGCAGTACAACGCCCACAGCCCGGCGCTGGGCCGCGGCGGGCCGGAGCGCTCGTGGGGCTTCGCCGAGGGCCCCGACGCGCCGCCGATGCGCCGCCACGACTCCCGCGGCCGCCCCACCGACGAGCGGGGCCACGCCGGCTACAACACCGGCGGCTTCGCGGAGGGCAAGTTCCGCGGCCCCGGCACCCGCGGCGCCGCGCCCAACCGCTGACCCGGCCGGTTCGGACGAGACGAGAGGCCCGCGGCTCGGGAGGGAGCCGCGGGCTTCGTCGCGTCCGGATGGCGGCGGGCCGGCTTCCTACCATTTTCCCCGGCTTGCTTCCGGATCCTGTCCGATCGGCGAGGGCGGCCACGAGCCGCTGGCCGGCCCGGAAGCGGGTTCCGCGCAGTGGGGTGCGTCACCGCCACAGATCGGGTCGAAGCGTTCCTCGCCGCGTAGCGGAGGCTGGCCCCTTGACGGTACGCAGGTTCATGTCGCGGGATGGGACGCTCGAATCCCTCCCGGAAGCATCCAGCTCACCGACCAGGTTGCCGAACAGGACGTTCGTGGGGACCCGCCGCTCCGCCTCCGGATTCCACGGGACTACGGCACCACGCTGACGGCCGCCCACCGGGTGTAGCGGTTGACGAAGCGGCCGCCGTGCCGGGCCATCACCTCGCCGACGCGTTGCGCCATGGCCTCGTCGTCCGTCTGGACGACCACCACGGCGTGCCCCGCGTCCAGCTCCCGCAGGTGCCGCTCCGCGTGCTCGTGCTCGTAGCCCATCAGCATCTCCAGCACCCCTCTGCCGCCCTCCATGGACCGGGCGATGTGGGTCTTCCCCTGGCTTCCGTAGAGAACCTCGACCGCGTCCTCCACCCCGGCCGCCGCGCACGCGCTCGCGATCCCCGCCGCCGCGGCGGGGTTGTCGAACACGCCGACGACGGCGTTCTTCGGGAACCCGTGGTGCGGCTCGTCCGCGGGGGTGCCGGGGAGGAGGAGCTTCCAGCCGGACATGAAGCTGGTGCCGAGCCGCTCCTGCGAGGCGATGCCCAGGAACCCGAGCGCCTCGAGCTGGCGGGAGCGCTCCAGCGGCCCGAGCGGGATCGCGCGCATCCCGCCCGCGCGCACCAGCCCGGCGACTCGCTCGTTGGCCTCCTCGTCGTCCCCCGCGATGAACACGTCGAGCGGGCGGCCGGCGACGGTCCCCGTCACCAGCGTCCCCGCGAACGTGGTGTTGAACGCCTTCACCACCCGCGCGCCGGGCAGCATCCCCCGGATCGTCTCCGCCGCCGAGGGACCGCCCTCGGTGACCAGGCCGTCGAAGCGCTCGTTCAGCGGGTTGGAGATGTCCACCACGACATTGCCGGCGAGAAGCCCGCCCGACTCCCGCACGAACGCCAGCGTCGCCTGGTACGGCAGGGCCAGCACGACGACGTCGCTCGCGGGGATCGCTTCCCCGGGTCCCTCCGCCGCGCGGACGCCGCTCCCCTCCGTCGCGTGCGATCCGAGCTCCCGGGCGAGCGCCTCGGCCTGCTCGCGGTCCCGCCCGACGAGGACGACGGAGTGGCCGCCCGCCAGCAGGCGGGTCGCGATGCCCCGGCCCATGTTCCCGGGCCCGACGATGGTCACGTTCACGGACGGCTCGCTGTCGAGAAGGGTGATGCACGCGCGGAAAGCGTGAGGTCGCTCCGCCCCCCTGCCGGCGTCGCGTACGTCGGCGGGGGCGCGCGGAGGTGACGCATCGCAGATGCCACCCGCACACCAGGGAACTGCACCCGGCGCGGAGCCCGCCACGAGGTCGCTTCGGCGGAAAACCGCGCCCCTCCCCTGCGGCCGGGAGGCTGTGCGATACACCCCGCGGCATCTCACCGCGGGCGATCCCCTCCGGCGTCGCGACTCGCGGATTTTCCCTGCCGCGTGCGCGGTTTCACCGCTCGCCGCGCCTGTGCATGTTGGGGGCGCCACGGCCCTGGAAATGCGTGCACGCACTGCACGCTTCCGGTGGCGCACCGGAGCGACGGGGCCGTTCTCACCTCACGCGGGTGAACGTCCATGAACGAGCTTCCCCCGCGCCCGTTCCCGACCGGCGGGCGTCTCGCAGCCCGCGCCCTCCTCGTGGCGGGACTCGCGCTCACCGGCTGCGGCGACTCCCCGCGATCACCTTCGGACAGCGTCGGCTGGCTCGGCTACAACAACAGCCACGACGGCCAGCGCTTTTCCCCGCTCGACCAGATCAACACCCGCAACGTCGCGCAGCTCAAGACCGTCTGCGAGCTGCGCATGGGCGAGGAGGGGCCGTTCCAGACCGGGCCCGTCGTCGTCGGCGACACCATGTTCCTCACCACCTCCCACACCACGGTCGCCATGAACGCGACGACGTGCGCCGTCTTCTGGCGCCACGTCGACGCGTCCGGGGTGCAGGACCCCATCGCGGTCAACCGCGGCGCGGCGTACCTGGGCGGCCGGCTCTACCGCGGGATGCCCGGGACGCGCCTCGCCGCGTTCAACGCCGCGACCGGCGAGAAAGTGTGGGACGTGAAGGTGGGCGACCCCGCGGTGGCCGAGTTCCTGAGCAGCGCGCCGATCGCGTGGAACGGAACGGTCTTCATCGGTCTGGCGGGGGGAGACTGGGGGATCCGCGGCCGGGTGATGGGCTTCGACGCGGCCACGGGGAGGGAGAAGTGGCGGTTCTGGACCATCCCCATGGGCTCGGAGCGCGGCGCCGAGACCTGGCACATCCCCGCGACCGCCGAGCGCGGCGGCGGGGCGATGTGGACCACGTACACGCTGGACACGCTCGCGAACGAGCTCTTCGTGCCGGTGGGGAACCCCGCCCCGGACTTCGCGCCCGACGCGCGCCCCGGGGACAACCTGTTCACCAACTCGGTGGTGGTGCTCGACGCGGCGACGGGCGCGCTCAAGTGGTGGTTCCAGGCCGTCCCGCACGACGGGTTCGACTGGGACATGAGCGCCGCCCCCATGCTCTACACGCCTCGTGGCGGCCGGCCGCGCGTCGCGATCGCCGGCAAGGACGGCAACCTGTTCGGCGTGGACCGCTCGACGCACCGGGCGGAGTTCACCACGCCGATCACCACCCTCCTGAACGCCGACAAGAAGCCCACGCCCGAAGGGATCCGCGCCTGTCCCGGCGCGCTGGGCGGCGTGGAGTGGAACGGACCCGCGTACGACGCCGCCAGCGGGACCATCTTCGTGGGGACCGTGGACTGGTGCGCCACCTTCACGCTGGGCCAGGGCGAGCAGCTCGCGTACAAGCCCGGGCAGCTGTACATGGGCACCGGGTTGGAGGGCGATTCCGCGGAAGCCTCGACGGGGTGGGTGACCGCGGTGGACGGCGCCACCGGACGGGTGCGCTGGCGGTACCGCACGCCGAAGCCCGTCGTGGCCGGCGTGACGCCGACGGCGGGCGGCCTCCTGTTCACGGGTGACCTGGACGGCAACTTCTACGCGTTCGACAAGGCGACGGGGAAGATCCTCTTCACCACGCAGACCGGCGGGGCGATCGCGGGAGGCGTCGTCACCTACAGCGTGAACGGCACGCAGTACGTGGCCACTACCTCCGGCAACGTCTCGCGGTCCACGTTCGGCGTCTCCGGGAGCCCCAAGGTGGTGGTGATGGCGCTGGAGGCGCCGCCGTACGGCCCGCTCTCGATCTCGCTGCCGCGGGTGGGCGCCCGGGGCGTGATCCCGGCGGGGAGCGTCGCGGGCGTGGACCTGTACGAGCAGAACTGTGCGGGATGCCACGGGTCGCACGGCGAGGGCGGCGGCGGCGGCCCGGCGCTGGTGCCCGGCACGCGGCGGGACACGACGGCCATCGCGGCGTTCATCCGCAACCCGAACCCGCCCATGCCGGACCTGCACCCGTCCCCATTGAGCGACGAAGACGTCCGGGCGATCGCGGCGTACGTGCGCACGCTGCAGGGCGGCACGCCGTGACGCACGTGCGCACGCGGCTCCCCGTGCTCGCGGGCGCCGTTTTCCTGGCGTGCGCCGTGACGGGCGGCTGCGACCGGTCGGAGAACGCCGCGGAGGGGAAGCGGGTGGCGGGCGGCGACCCGGCGCGGGGACAGGCCCTGCTCGCCGGCGGCGCCCACGGCTGCGGGGGGTGCCACTCGATCCCGGGAGTGCGCGGTGCCATCGGGGTGGCCGGCCCCCCGCTGGCCGGGATGGCGCGGCGGGGCTTCATCGCCGGGGAGCTCCCCAACACGCCGGGGAACCTCGTGGCCTTCCTCCAGGACCCGCCCGCCTTCGTCCCCGGCACCGGGATGCCCGACGTGCGGATGAGCCTGGCGGAGGCCCGGGACGTGGCGGCCTACCTCTACACGCTGGAGCCGCCGGATGAACGCTGACCCGCGGCGCCTCGCCCCCTTCCTCCTCGCGCTCCTGGCCGGCTGCGCCGGGCCGCAGTCCGTCCACGACCCGGCGGGGCCCTCGGCCGCGTCCATCCACCGGCTGGGGATCGTGATGTACGGGATCGCGGCGGTGGTGGTCCTGCTGGTGAGCGTGCTCGCGCTCCTTCCCTTCCTGCGCCCGCGCGAGGGGCCGGTGAACCGCAGGCTCTTCCTCTGGGGCGGCGGCGTCGCGCTCCCGCTCCTCACCCTGACGGCGCTCCTCCCCTACGTCTTCAGCGTGGGCCACGGGATGCGCGCGCCGACCCGGCCCGACCGGCTCACCGTGCAGGTCACGGGACACCAGTACTGGTGGGAGATGTCGTACCGGCGGGGCGGGGCCCCGGCCGCCTTCCCTTCCGCCAACGAGCTCCGGCTGCCGGCCGGTGAGCCAGTGGAGCTGCTGCTGCACGCCGACGACGTCATCCACAGCTTCTGGGTGCCGAACCTGGCGGGAAAGGTGGACATGATCCCCGGCCGGATCACGCGCCTGGTGCTCCAGGCGGACCGGCCCGGCGTCTACCGCGGCCAGTGCGCCGAGTACTGCGGCCGGCAGCACGCGCTGATGGCCTTCGACGTGGTCGTGCTGCCGCGCGCGGAGTTCGACGCGTGGCTCGCCCGGCTGGGCCAGCCGGCGCGCGAGCCGCCCACGGCCGAGCTGCGCGCCGGGCGCCGCCTCTTCGTGGAGCTGGGGTGCGGCGGGTGCCACGCGGTGCGCGGCGTGGCCGACGGCCGCACCGCGCCGGACCTCACCCAGGTGGGCGCGCGGCGCAGCATCGGGGCGGGGACGCTTCCCGGCGGGGTGGGCAACCTCGCCGCCTGGATCGCGAGCGCGCAGCACCTGAAGCCTGGCAACCAGATGCAGTCCTACGACCGGCTCCGGGGCGGTGAGCTGCGCGCCCTCGCCGCGTACCTGGAGTCGCTGAAATGACGCCGCCCCCCGAGGGGAGCGCGGCGAGCCCGGCGGCCGCGAGTTCGACGGCTGCCGTCCCCGCGCTCCACCCGCAGTCGAGCGGGCCGGACGGGCTGGAGCGGCTCCGCGCCGCGTGGGCGTTCCCGCGCCGCTTCGGCTTCTTCACCGAGGTCAACAACACGCACGTCGGCCTCCTCTACATCGCCACGGGCCTCGTCTTCTTCCTGGCCGCGGGGGTGCTCGCGCTGCTGATGCGCATCCAGCTCGCCCGTCCCGGCAGCACCTTCCTGGACGCGGACGCCTACAACCAGTTCTTCACCATGCACGGCACCGTGATGATGTTCCTCTTCGCGGTGCCGGTGGTGGAGGCGGTGGCCGTCCTCCTCCTGCCGGGGATGCTGGGAGCGCGCGACATGCCGTTCCCGCGGATGTCGTCGCTGGGCTACTGGTGCTACGCCCTGGGCGGCGTGATGGTCTTCTCCTCCCTGTTCTTCGGGGTGGCGCCGGACGGCGGCTGGTTCATGTACCCGCCGCTCACCGGCCCCGAGCACTCGCCCGGGCTCAACACCGACGTGTGGGTGCTGGGGCTCGGCTTCGTGGAGATCTCCGCCGTGGCGGCGGCGGTCGAGCTGGTGGTGGGGATCCTGAAGACGCGGGCGCCGGGGATGACGCTCTCCCGGATGCCGATCTTCGCCTGGTACATGCTGGTCACGGCCGCGATGATCATGATCGGGATGCCGACGGTGATCGCGGCCGACATCCTGCTGGAGCTGGAGCGCGCCTTCGGGATGCCGTTCTACGACCCCGCCCGGGGCGGCGACCCGCTCCTCTGGCAGCACCTCTTCTGGCTGTTCGGGCACCCGGAGGTCTACATCATCTTCCTCCCCGCGGCGGGGATGGTGTCGATGATGCTCCCCACCTTCGCGCGCGCGCGGCTGGTCGGCTACACCTGGCTCACCCTGTCGGCGCTCTCGGTGGGGTTCCTGAGCTTCGGGCTGTGGGTCCACCACATGTTCACGACCGGCCTCCCGGTGCTGTCGCTCTCCTTCTTCGCGGCGGCCAGCTCGGCCATCGCCATCCCCATGGGGATCCAGGTCTTCGCGTGGATCGCCACGCTCTGGGAGGGGCGGCCGGTGCTGCGCGCGCCCATGCTCTTCATCCTGGGCTTCCTCTGCATCTTCACCATCGGCGGGGTGACCGGCGTGATGGTGGCCGCCGTCCCGTACGACTGGCAGGTGCACGACACCTACTTCGTGGTCGCGCACTTCCACTACGTGCTGATCGGGGGGATGGTCTTCCCGCTCTTCGCGGCGATCTACTACTGGACGCCGGCCGTGACGGGGCGGCTCCTCTCCGAGCGCGTGGGGCGCTGGGCGTTCTGGCTCATGTTCGTGGGCTTCAACGCGGCGTTCCTCCCCATGCACCTCACGGGGCTGCGCGGGATGCCGCGGCGCGTGTACACGTATCCGGGCGGCATGGGCTGGGACGCGCTGAACCTGGCCGCCACGGTCTTCTCCTTCGTCTTCGCGGCGGGCGTGCTGCTGGTCGCGCTCGACTTCGTGCGCCACCTCCGCCGGGGCCGCCCGGCCGGCGGCAACCCCTGGGGCGCGCCGTCGCTGGAGTGGGTGGCGACCACGACGCCGCACGGCTTCCGCAGCCTGGTCCCCGTCACCACCCGCTACCCGCTCTGGGAGCAGCCGAGGCTCCAGGACGACGAGGAGTCCGGCCGCGGCTACCTCCCCGACGCGCCCACCGTGGAGCGCGAGGCGCTGGTCACCTCGCCGGTGACGGCCGAGCCGGAGCAGATCCTCCGCATCCCGGGCCCCGGCTGGACGGCCTTCGTGGCCGCCGTGGCCACGGCCGTCGTCTTCGGGGCGATGACCGTCAAGCTGGTGAGCGTCGGCATCGTCGCGAGCATCGTCGCCGCGGCCGCGTACCTGTACTGGATGTGGTCGCTGGACCGGGCGCTGCCGCGGGAGCCGGCGGACGCGGGCCGGGGCGTGGCGCTGCCGCTGTACGCCAGCGGCAGCCGGAGCGTCGGCTGGTGGGCGATGGCGGTGCTCCTGGTCTCCGACGCGGCGGTGGCCGCCTCCTTCGTCTTCGCGTACCTCTTCCTCTGGACCACGCAGCCGCCGCACTGGCCGCCCGACAGGTCGCAGCTCCCCGCCTTCGCGGAGCCCGCGCTCTGCGCCGTGCTCGTCGTGGCGGGGTGGGCGGCGTTCGAGGCCGCGGCGCGCCTCAACCGGCGCGACCGGCGTACGCTCGCGATGGCCTCGCTGGCGGTCTCGGCGCTGGTCGCGGCGGGAGGGCTGGCCGTGGGCCGGGAGTGGCTGCCGGAGCTCGCCGATCCCACCCGCCACGCCTACGGGGCGGCGGTGTGGACGATCCTGGGCTACACGGGGCTGCACGTCGCGGTCGGCGCCGCGATGGCGCTCTGGTGCAGCGCGCGCCTGGTGCTGGGGATGATGGACTCCTGGCGGAGCCTCACGCTGCACGTCTGCCTGCTCTGGTGGCGGTTCACCGCCGCGGCGGCGGTGCTCGTCCTCCTGCTGGTCGCGGGGTTCCCCCATGCCTTCCCCTGACCGCGCCGCGGGGGCGGAGACGCGGGAGGAGCGGACGGTGCTGCCGCTGCTCGACACCGTCTTCGGGTTCTTCGTGTGGGCGGTCCATCTGCTGGCCGTCTACGCCCCGACGGCGGTCGCCTGCCAGCTGGGGCTGGGCGGGGCGGACGCCGCCACGCGGACCGCCTTCCAGGCCGGCTTGGTGGGGGTGACGGTGATCGCGGCCGCGCTGGTCGTGCTGCACGCGCTGCGGCGCTACCGCCGGCAGCGCGCGGTGCCGGAGCGGCGGTTCCGGATGGCCCTCACGCTGGGAACCGGCGCGGTCGCGGCGGTCGCCATCGTGTGGCAGCTCTTCGCGGTCCTGCTGCTGCCGCTCTGCAGATAGGCAGGGATGCAGCTGGCGGTGCGATGGCCCGCCTTCCGGCAGGAGGGGTGGGGCATGGCACGGTCCTGGCGGCGCACCCGGTCCCCGCAACCCGGCCCGGAGGAAGTGTCATGACCCCCTACACCGTCGGATATCTCATCGGCAGCCTGGCCAGGGAATCGATCAACCGGAAGCTCGCCCGCGCGCTGACGCGGCTGGCCCCGGAGGGACTGGTGATGAAGGAGATCGACTGGTCGCGGCTCCCCATCTACAGCTACGACTACGACGCGGACTATCCCCCCGTGGCCCGCGACTTCAAGGCGGCCATCGCGGCGGTGGACGCCGTGCTCTTCGTCACGCCGGAGTACAACCGCTCGATCCCGGGCGGGCTGAAGAACGCCATCGACTGGGCGAGCCGCCCGTACGGCCAGAACGCCTTCGCGCGCAAGCCGTCCGCCGTCATCGGCACCTCGCCGGGAAAGATCGGGACGGCGGTCGGGCAGCAGCACCTGCGCAGCATTCTCGGCTTCTGCAACTCCCCGCAGATGAACGCGCCCGAGGCCTACATCCAGTTCACCCCCGGCCTCATCACCGGCGACGGCGAAGTCACCGACGACGGCACGGCCGAGTTCCTCCGCGACTTCATGACGGAGCTGCAGGGCTTCATCACGAGGGTCTACACGGTGCTGCCCCGGAACGCGTAGCGCGCGCCGCGCGTCGACCCGGTCAGAGTCGTCCTGCCTGCGCAGACCAGGATCGAGCGGCTCCTGCTCTTCGGGGCGGTGGGACCAGGGCCGCCCGCACCTGGAGGCTGCCGCCGCAGCGCGCGGCCCCGCCTGTGGCGCGATACCCGTCCGCGTGCGGGGCGGCCGTGGACAAGCACGACCTCATGGAGGTGACGAGGGCTCGTGGGGAGGACGGATGACGGGCAGGCTCAGGCCGCGCACGATGGCGAGCAGCCGAAGCAGCACCACCGAGACCATCCCCACCACGCCCGCTGCAGGCCGTGGCAAGCCGAGCGTCTGCAGCAGCAGGTAGACCGAGATCCCCGCGATCGCCGCGGTCGCGTAGATGTCGCGCTGGAGGATGAGCGGGACCTCGGCGCTCAGCACGTCTCGCAGAATCCCGCCCGCCACTCCCGTCATGGTTCCCAGCAGTACGACGATGACCGGCGCGAATCCGGCGGCCTCCGCGATTCGCGCTCCGGAGATGGCGAACAGGGCGAGGCCCAGCGCATCCGCGACGAGGAGGGCGCGACCCGGGGCGGGCCGACGGCGCACGTAGGCCACCGTGAGCAACGCGGCGACACAGGTGACGGCGAGGTAGGTGGGGTCGAGCATCCAGAAGATCGGGTGACGGTCCAGGAGCAGATCTCGCAGTGTGCCCCCGCCGATGCCGGTGATCGTCGCGACCACCACGATGCCGAACAGGTCGAGCCCCTTGCGACTGGCGGCGAGCGCGCCGCTGACGGCGAAGACCGCCACCCCCATCAGATCGAACACGTAGTGAAGCATGCTGACCCGGAAAGGAAGTCGTCCTCCTGGATCGGCACCGCGTCGAAATCCGCGCGACCCGGTGGCCCTGCCGCTGTCTCCGACCGTCGTCGAGGCGACGATCCCGTGCTCGCCGATGCCCGTCTCGACCTCGTATCCCCACTGCCCGACGACGGCCGCGATGGATACCCGGAGGCGGCTTTCGCGCTGGCGGCCGTGGCCGGGGACCGGGTCCTCGGACCTGGCGGCCCGCCCGACGTGCGGCCCGCGCACGGGGCGGCGCACGGCGAGAACCGCGACGAGACCGAGATGCGTACCGGCTTCGCGGGCGCCGGCCGGGCTTCCGCGCCGGCGCGCCGCGCCGCTCCCCGGGGTCTGGTTCATGCAGCGCGCAGGCCCGGGCGGTGTGTGCACGTCCAACCGCAAGTCCGGAACGCACTTGCGGTCGGCAGCGCCCTCCGCTGGCGGTCTACCTCCGAGAGATGGGCAAGACCATGACCTCCCGCAGGAAGCAGAGCCCCGACGCGCCGAGGCGGGACGAGGAGAGCGCGGAGCGGACCGACGATCGCAAGGCCGCCCCGCGGCGGGGGCCGCGCCAGCCCCGGCCGTACCCTGACCCGATCGACGACACGCTGGACGACTCGTTCCCGGCGAGTGATCCGCCCTCGTGGGCGGGGAAGGTAGGGGCCGCTCGGCCCCGCGACACACCGCGACCCGGGGGAGGAGCCGCCGCCCGGCGCGGCAGACGAGCGACGCGCCCGCGGTGACGGACACCCGGACGGGCAGCATCGACGCGGCTCCGGTGAACGGCCCCGAACCGCATACGGCGCTTCATCAGCTGGAGGGCTGGTCGGCTACAGGGGGACGAGTTCAGGCTCGCCTGCTGTCCTGGTCCATCCAGGTCGCGGGCGGCACCAGCAGCAGGGGGCACGGCGTCGCGCGCGCGACGGCCGCCGACACACTGCCCAGACCCGACGACGCGTGCTCCACGCCACGGGTTCCGACCGCCAGCAGATCGGCGGATTCCGAGGCGGCACGCCGCAGGATCTCCTCGGCCGGGTCGGAGCCAGGACCCAACCGCTCGTCGATTTCCACGAAGGCGGCACCCCGGGCACGCGCGCGAGCCCGCTCGACCTCCTCGCGCACCCGCCGCACGGTGTCCTCGCCGGGGCTCGAGGTGACGTGCAGCGCGGTGAGCCGCGCCTTCCCACCCCGCGGGCGCAATGCCGACGCCCACGACAGGGCGACCGACAGCACCCCGCTGGTTGCCTCCGACAGGTCGATCGCGGCGATGACCCGCTCCAACGGCAGGCGCACCTCCATGGCCGTGACGAGGCACGGACACGGGGCCGCACGGACGACGCTCGCCGCCGTGCCCCCCAGCTCTCCCTTCTGGCCGGTGCCGCGACGGTGAGGCCCGAGGATCACCACGTCCGCATCGACGCGGGCGGCCCGGTCCAGGATCGCCTCGGCTGGCGTGCCAACCACGACCTGGGCGCTCTCGAGTCCAGGAGCGTCCGGCGCGGTCTCCTCGAACAGCTCCCTCAGCCTGGACTCGTCACCGGGGACCGGCTGATCCGCGACGTGCACCAGGTGGAGCCTGGCCTCGGCGAGGGTCGCCAGGCGGGCAGCGCTCCGGAGTGCGGATGGGGAAGACTCACCGAGGTCCGTGGCGACGAGTACCGATTTCAGCGTCAGCAGCCGCATTGGGCCTCCAGCCGCGAATGCTCCGGCGGCTCGTGGGGGTAGGCGCAGGGTTCTGGCAGGTTTCGGGCCGTCTGCACGCGCACGAGGCAGCGCGGCCACGGTGCCCTGCAGCTGGTGCTCACTTCGCGGACTCTACCGAAACATCAAGTATTTACAACGACGTGCCGCGCTCCAGCGGATTCGCTTGCTGACTCCGTGTGAGACATTCAATTACGGACTTCGGGCTCGAACAGTCCTCCGCAAATGGCATCACCCGGCGCTGTACCCGGAGCGTATCGACTTGCGAGGAAGCGCCGGCCGAAAGCCTTGACTCCCTTGACACGGCGTATATCTTAGTCCTGAGATGAATACGCGCATCGAACCGGCCGAGGGCGGGGAGACCCGCGAGGAGGGGCAGACGCTGGCGCTGCGGACGTGGGTCGCGCTGGCGCGGGCCTACAACGCGGTCGCCGCGCAGGTGGCGGACGACGTGGCCCGGCACGGGCTCACGCCGGCCGAGTTCGGGGTGCTGGAGGCGCTCTTCCACAAGGGCCCCATGCTGCTGGGCGAGGTGCAGCGGCGCATCCTGGTCTCCAGCGGCGGCATCACCTACCTGGTGGACCGGCTGGAGAAGCGGGGGCTGGTGGAGCGCCGCGACTGCCCCGGCGACCGCCGCGCCCGCATCGCCGCGCTCACGTCCGCGGGCGAGGCGCTGGTGCGCCGGATCTTCCCCGAGCACGCCGCGCGCATCAAGCAGGCCGTTTCGGGGCTGGGGAAGAAGGAGAAGCGCGAGGCCATCCGCCTGCTGCGCGCCCTGGCCGGGGGCGCGGCGCCGGCGGCGGGGGAGAAGGCGGAGGGGTGATCCGCTTTCGTTTTGGTCGGATATCTCAGTAGTGAAACATTGATGGAGAGAATACGATGACGCCGCTCGCGACGCAGGGGCTGCACCACGTGACCATGGTGTCGGGGGACGCGCAGCGCACGCTGGACTTCTACCGCGGGGTGCTGGGGCTGGGGCTGGTGAAGCGCACGGTCAACTTCGACGACCCGGGCGCCTACCACCTGTACTTCGGCGACCGCACGGGGCGCCCGGGGACGCTGCTCACCTTCTTCGACTGGGGCGGCGCGCCGCGGGGGAACCCGGGGGTCGGCGGCGTGCACCACGTGGCGATGGGGGTGGAGGCGGAAGCAGGGCTGCTGAAGTGGAAGCGGCGCCTCGCCGACCACGGGGTGCGGGTGAGCGGGCCGTACGACCGGCGCTGGTTCCACAGCATCTACTTCACCGACCCCGACGGGCAGATCCTGGAGATCGCCACGAAGGGCCCCGGCTACACGCTCGACGAGCCGGCGGACGCGCTGGGGCGGCGGGAGATCGTGCCGGGGGCGGAGAACCTGGCGGGGACCCGCGACGAGGCGGCGATCCTGGCGCGCACCTGGCCCGAGCCGGTGCCGGCGATCACCCCCGACATGGCGCTGGACGGCATCCACCACGTGAGCGCCATCACCGGCGACGTGGAGCGCGCGAACGACTTCTATTCGCAGGCGCTGGGGATGCGGCTGATCAAGCGCACGGTGAATCAGGACGACCCGTCGATGCCGCACTGGTTCTGGGGCGCGTACGACGGGCACGCGGTGGCGCCGCACAGCTCGTTCACGCTCTTCGGCTTCCCGCCGAACGGGCGCCGGGCGCGCGGCGGGGTGGGGCAGACGCACCACGTGGCGTTCCGCGCGGCGAGCGCCGAGCAGCAGATGGAGTGGCGCGACCACCTGCTGGGGCTGGGGGTGGAGGTCTCGCCGGTGCTGGACCGCGACTACTTCACCAGCATCTACTTCCGCGCGCCGGACGGGCTGCTGCTGGAGATCGCCACCGACGGCCCCGGCTTCACGGTGGACGAGGGCGAGGCGGAGCTGGGGACTGCGCTGCAGCTGCCGGCGTGGCTGGAGGGGCAGCGGGAGGAGATCGAGGCGGGGCTGGCGCCTTTGCACTGAAGTGCGAAGTGCGGAAGGTCGAACGCGCTTCGGCGGGGAGCGGCGCGAGGCGGGGGCCCCCTCCCTGGCGCCTGGCACGCCTGTCCCTCCCCCGCTGCGCGGGAGAGGGACCTCCTCGCTTCGCTCGTGACGTGCGGAGCGAGGTCTCGCGGGGGCGAGGCATGCTTCGACCGGAGGATGGCGGCGGGTGCGCGGAAGGCGGGCCAACGTGCCGGGGCTGCCATCGTACGGACTCGCAGGCTCGCCCCTACCGAAGTCGTCGCGGGAGAGGAATCGCGCGACGATAAACCCGCGTGAGGGATGCGCGCCCGGAGGGCCGGGACGCCGCCGCCACGGGGTTATGTGGCGGCGGTGGCCCGGCGCGGTTGGGCACGGTCGTATCGTGCCCTACCGCGCGCGCAGCCCGGCCCGGAGCGCAGCGGAGGGACACGCCCAAACCGGTGGTTCGAGCAGTTCGCCGTTTCGTCGTTGGCGACACCTGAAAAAGAAGGGACGGGGACAGATGTCCGAGACCACCAACGTCGCCCGCCGGCCACTGACGGTGCTGGGGTTCGCGGGGAGCCTGCGCGAGGGGTCGTACAACCGGATGCTGCTGCGCGCGGCACGGGAACTGGCACCGGAGGGGATGACCATCGAGATCCACGACCTGAAGGACATCCCGCTCTTCGACGAGGACGTGGAGCGCGCGGGGATCCCCGAGCCGGTGGAGCGCTTCCGCGAGGCGATCCGGCGGGCGGACGCCATCCTGGTGGCCACGCCCGAGTACAACCACGGCGTCCCCGGCGTGCTCAAGAACGCCATCGACTGGGCGTCGCGCCCGCCGCTGCGCTCGCCCCTGGCGGGGAAGCCGGCCGCGCTCTTCGGCGCCAGCCCGGGGCAGACGGGGACGGCGCGGGCGCAGTCGCAGCTCCGCCAGGCGTTCGTCTTCACCAATTCCCCCGCGCTGCCGCAGCCCGAGGTGCTCGTCTTCCGCGCCCACGAGAAGTTCGACGCCGAGGGCCGCCTGACCGACGAGGCCACGCGCACCTGGGTCCGCAGGCTCCTGGAGGCGCTGGCCGACTGGACCCTCAAGCTGGCGCCGAAACCGGGCTAGGCGGGAAACTGCCTGTCTCACGCAGAGCAGCAGAGTCAGCAGAGAACCAGGGTTCCTCTGCCGGCTCTGCTGCTCTGCATGGGACATCCACGTCCCACTCCCCCTCGTCGGGCCGCCGCACGCGGAGGCGCGGAATGGGCGCAAGTCCGCGCGCCGCTTCGAGATCCGCACGAATTCCTTGACGCGCCGCCACCGGCCGTTTACCCTGTAGCGCTCCGGAGCGCGTCCACCGGCCGCTCCGGCTTCCGCAGCTCCGGCCCGCTCCGGGCATCGCCCCGCACCGACACCCGCTCCTCCGCGCGCCGGCTCGACCTCCCGGGCCGCGGCGCTTCGCTTCCCCCTCCCGCTTTCCCCGACGGAGACGACCTTCATGCGCAAGTGGATCAAACGAACCGGCATCGGCGTCGGCGGCCTGGTCGCGGTGGTGCTCGCCGCCGTCGCGGTGGTGTACGCCGCCAGCGAGATGCGCTTCCGGCGCGAGCTGCAGATCGCCGCCGCGCCGCTTTCCGTGCAGCCCGCGCCGGGACTGGTGGAGCGCGGGCGGCACCTGGCCACCGCGGTGGGCAAGTGCGGCGACTGCCACGGGGCGAACCTGGGCGGGACGCGGTTCCTCGATGCCGGCCCGCTGGGGACGGTCATCGCCAGCAACCTCACCTCAGGCCGGGGCGGCGTGCTGGCGAAGTACGACGACGCGGCGCTGGAGCGCGCCATCCGCCACGGCGTCGGGCAGGACGGGCGCGGGCTCTTCATCATGCCGTCCACCGAGTTCTACCACTTCTCCGACCAGGACGTGGCCGCCATCATCGCCTACCTGCGCACGGTGCCGCCGGTGGACAACGAGCTGCCGGCCTCGGAGATCCGCACGCTGGGCCGCGCCCTCTACATGGCCGGCCAGCTCCCGCTGGTCCCGGCGGAGAAGATGGACCACTCCGCGCCGCGCCTGCCCGCCGCCCCGGGCGTCACCGTCGAGTACGGCAGGTACCTGGCGACGGTGGGCGGGTGCACCGGGTGCCACGGCGCCGACCTGGCGGGCGCGCCCTCGCACGACCCGAATGGTCCGCCGGCCGCCAACCTGACGCCGGCCCCGGCCGCGCTCGGGAACTGGAGCGAGGCCGACTTCTTCCGCGCCCTGCGCACCGGGGTCCGCCCCAGCGGCACCGCGATCGACGCCTCCATGCCCTGGGCCTCCAGCGGCCGGATGACCGACGACGAGATCCGCGCGCTGTGGATGTACCTGCGCACGGTGCCGGCGAAGGAGACGCCGAAGGCCTGAACTGCAGTGCGAAGTGCGAAGTGCGAAGTGCGTGGGTGCGGAGGCATCCACGCACTTTTATCTTGGGCGGTGGTCCTGGGACGGAGGTGGAGAATGCGGCGATCCTGCGTCGCGGTGCGGCTGGCGGGGTGCGCGGTGCTGCTGGCGGCGGGGGTGGGCGGCGCGCCGCAGCCGCGGGTGCGGCCGGTGGTGGACGCGAAGAGCGGCTACCTGCTGGGCGGCACGGTGAACGGCGCCTGGCGGCCGGGGGAGCAGGTGGCCCGCCTGCTGCGCGGGCGGGAGCGCTACCGCGTCTACGGCGCCGGCCGGCTGCTGGGCGAGTCGGCGGGGAGCCGGCCGAAGTCGATCGAGGACCCCTGCCCCGACACCTACTCGGTGGGGCTCTCGCCGGCGCGCCAGGGCGGCGAGGTGGCCGTCGGCGGGGCCGGGGACGCGCTCCCCCGCCCGGCCCGGCAGGTGTACCCGGCCTCGGACCCCTGGGTCGCGTCCGTCCGCCAGATGCTGGCCCGCCACGGCATCGCCGACCCGAGCGTGCGGATGACCGGGGCCACGCGTGTGGACCTGGAGGGCGACGGCACCGACGAGATGATCATCTCCGCGCACTCGGGCCGCACCGACCGCGGGATCCGGGTGGAGGCGGGCGACTACTCGCTCCTCTTCGTCCGCAAGGTGGTCGCGGGCGCCGTCCGCACGGTGATGCTGGAGGAGGAGTACCACCCCAAAACGAGCGACGAGGAGATCCTCAACCGCTACTCCCTGGCCGCCGTGCTGGACCTGGACGGCGACGGCGTCTACGAGATCGTCGCGCGCGGCCAGTACTACGAGGGCGGCTGGACCACCGTGTACCGGCTGTCGGGGCTGCGCAAGCAGGTGCTCGCCACCGCCGGCTGCGGGGTGTGATTCGAACCTCTACCGAAAAGCCTCACACGGAGTCAACGGAGAACCCCTGCTGTTCTCCGTTGACTCCGTTTCCTCCGTGTGAGGCTTTCGTGATCGGGAGAGACGCGGGGTGGCGCCCGTGTCCGGAGACGCCCGCTGGTACGGGCGTTGCTCCGCTCGCCGGGGCTTCGCGGCGCAAGTGGAAGCGCCTTCGCCGGTTGGATCGGTCTTAGGAGAGGGAAGATGGCGTTCGCGCCCCCGGTGCTCGCCCCGGACGAGCGCGCCACGCGGGACTCGCGCAGCTCGCACGAGCTCCCCGTGCGGCGCTTCGTGCAGCCCGACGACGTGTCGTGCGGGCCCACCTGCCTGCGGAAGGTCTACGACTTCTACGGGCTGCAGGTGGACATGGACGAGATCGTCAACGCGCTGGAGCGCAACGAGGACGGGGGGACGCTGGCCGTCTTCCTGGGCATCGCGGCGCTCAAGCGGGGCTTCCGCGCGCGCATCTACTCGTACGACCTGCGCATCTTCGACCCCACCTGGGAGCAGCTGCCGCGCGACCAGCTGGCGGAAAAGATCCACGCGCGCTTCCCCTTTTTGCAGGACGCCAAGCGCCTGCGCGCCGCCCGCGCCTACATCCGCTTCCTGGAGATGGGAGGCGAGCTGGCGTTCGACGAGCTGACGCCCTCGCTGCTGAAGCGCATCATCGACCGCGAGCACCCGATCCTGGCCGGGCTCTCGGCCACCTACCTCTACCGCCACCCCCGCGAGCGCTGGGACGAGATGCTCGACCGGTCGGTGGACGACGACGTGCGCGGCGACCCCACCGGCCACTTCGTGGTGATCAGCGGCTACGACCAGTGGGGGCGGCGGCTCGTCGTCCTCGACCCGTTCGAGTACTTCCCCGACGCGGCCGAGGCGCGCATCTGGGTGAACGCCGAGCGGCTCATCAACTCGATCCTGCTGGGCGACGTCACCTACGACGCCGTGCTGCTGGAGGTGTGGCCGGCGGAGGTGCGCGCGTGAGCCGCAGGCGCGTGCTCGTCGTGGTCTCCCATCCGCAGGACGCCGCCGCCCTTCCGCCCGAGTCCGTCGTCGACGCCGACCGCTACCTGGAGGGCGGCGAGGAGCTGGCCGACCGCCGCACGGTGGTGGTGAACCTCTGCCGCTCCACCCGCTACGGGAGCAAGGGCTACTACGTCTCGCTCCTGGCCGACGCGCGCGGGCAGCCGGTGATCCCCACCGTGGAGACGATCCAGGGGCTGGCCGAGCCGTACGGCTGCTTCCGCGCCCTGCAGGAGGCGGGGGTGGACACGGTCGACGCGGGCGACATGCGCGCGCGCCGCCGCGCCCTGGGCCTGCCGCCGCCCGCCGAGCCGGACCCGGACTGCGGCGAGGAGGAGACGACGCGGCGCCCTTTCCCCGCGCCGCTGGTGTGCTGGCGCGAGGAGGGGGAGGAGCGCTACCGCGAGGCGCGGCCCGACGAGGTGGTGGAGACGCTGGTGTACCTGGGCGGCTGCCCGGACGCGCGCTTCGGGCGGGCGGCGCTGGCCGTCTACCGCGAGTGGCCGGCGCCGGTGCTGCGGCTGCAGCTGGTGCACGAGGAGGAGTGCTGGAAGGTGACGCGGGTGGCCGCCGTGCCGCCGCACCACCTCCACCCCGAGGAGCGGGTGAGGCTGGGCGGGGCGCTGGCCGACCAGCAGCGCGTGCTCCGCCGCGGGAGAGAGGCCCCGCGCGAGACGGTGCGCGCCTCGCTGGCCGTCCTCGTGGACCCCGGCGACCCGTTCAGCCCCTCGTCCCCCGAGACGATCGACCGGCTGGAGCGCGTGGCGGCGCGGATGAACGTGCACGCGCACCGCATCGGGCTGGGCGACCTGCGCAAGCTCCCCGAGTACGACGCGCTCTTCATCCGCGCGCTCACCGGCGTCAGCCAGCCGGCGTTCCAGTTCGCGCTGCGCGCCGAGGCGCTCGACATGCCGGTGGTCGACGACTCGCAGTCGATCATCCGCTGCTCCAACAAGGTGTTCCTGGAAGAGCTGCTCCGCCGCGAGGAGGTGCCGACGCCCCGGACGCTCATCCTCACCGCCCACACGCCGTGGGAGCAGGTGGAGGAGCTGGGGCTGCCGTTCGTGCTCAAGCTCCCCGACGGCTCGTTCTCGGCGGCGGTGCACAAGTGCGAGTCGCGCGAGGTGTACCTCGAGCGCGCGCGGGAGATGCTGCGCCGCTCGCCGCTGCTGATCGCGCAGGAGTGGCTGCCCACGGAGTTCGACTGGCGGGTCACCGTGCTGGGGGGGCGGCTCCTCTTCGCGGCGCGCTACCACATGGCGCGCGGGCACTGGCAGATCCGCACCGAGACGCGGGGGACGGAGCGCTACGGGAAGGTGCAGGCCGTGCCGCGCGGGGAGGCGCCGCCCGAGGTGGTGGAGACGGCGCTCCGGGCGGCGCGGCTGATCGGCGACGGGCTCTACGGGGTGGACCTCAAGGAGACGCCGCGCGGGCCGGTGGTGATCGAGGTCAACGACAACCCCAACCTCGACGTGGGCTACGAGGACACGGCCGACGGCAACGCCGTCTACGAGGACCTGGTGGAGTACTTCGTCCGCCGCGTGGAGGAGGTGTCCCCCGCCGCGCCGGACGCGCCGGGGGACGACGAGCCGGAGCCCGCGCTCCGGCGGATGCGCGCGCCGATCCGCGTGGCGCCGGCTTCGGGCGGCGGGGGGAGGTGGCGGGCCTTCGAGGTGGCGGGGATGGAGCTGGAGTACCCCACGGTGGACCGCGACCTGAACGTGGTTGCCCTGGTGGAGCCCGCCTTCCGCGTGCTGGCGGGGCGCGGGGTGAGCGACGTGGACCTGGGGGCGGTGGGCTTCTCCAACGAGATCGCCGACCACGTCTTCGAGGTGAAGACGATGGAGCCGGTGCGCTCGCTGGCGGACGCCGAGGCCGCGCTGGTGGAGGGGCTGCAGCGCTTCGCCGCGGTGCTGCGCGACGAGTTCGACGCGCGCCTGATGCCCACGGGGATGCACCCCTGGTTCGACCCGCGGAAGGGGCGGCTGTGGACGCGCTCGGGGCTGCGCATCTACACCACCTACGCGCAGCTCTTCGACGTGCGCACGCACGGGTGGATGAACGTGCACGCCGCGCACCTGAACCTCCCCTTCGGGAGCGAGCGCGAGACGATGGCGATGCACACGGCGGCCGCGCTCCTCGTCCCCTACCTCCCCGCCCTGGCCGCCAGCAGCCCGATGCACGACGGAGACCTGCAGGAGGCGGCGGACGCGCGCATGGCGTGGATCCTCCGGCACCAGGCGCGCATCCCCGAGAGCTGCGGCCAGATCGTGCCGGAGTACGTGGACAGCTTCGCCGCGTACCGGCGCGACGTCCTGCAGCCGATGTACGCCGCGCTCGACCGGCTGAAGAAGCCGGGGACGGAGCACATCCGCCACGAGTTCTTCAACACGCGCGGCGCCATCCTGCGCTTCAGCCGCCGGGCGATGGAGGTGCGGGTGCTGGACACGCAGGAGTGCGTGAAGATGGACGTGGCGGTCGCCGCCTTCGTGCGCTCCGCGCTGCAGCACCTCACCGGGGAGCTCCTCGCCGGGCGGACCCGGCTGCCGCCGCACGAGGTGCTGGTGGAGGACTTCCGCGAGTCGATCCACCGCGGGAGCGCGGCCGTGGTCGCCGCCCCGCACCTGGAGGTGGAGCGCGACGAGACGGGGCGCGCCGACGTGCGCGACGTATTGCGCCGGCTGCTGGAGGGCGCGCGCACGGTCGTCCAGCCGGCCGAGGCGCCGTACCTGGACCTGGTGGAGCGGGTGATCGAGACCGGCACCCTCTCCGAGCGCATCCGCGCCGCCCTCCTCCCCTTCGCCGACGCCAGCGACGAGGACTTCACCGAGGCCGCGCGCCGCATCTACATCGAGTTGATGGACTGCCTGGAGGCGAACGAGCCGTGGGCGGGGCGGGGGCTGTGAAGAAGCGCGTGAGCGGCGAGGCGGTCGGCACACGAGCGTAGTAGCATGAGCCACGCTCTCAATTGTTGCTCCTCGCGAGGACTCGCTCTAGCTTTTCTCGTTCCATCCGAGCGGTTCTCAGTCGCCTCCCCTAACATCCTTGTGTTGATTCAGCCCCTCATGGCCCACTACGCCGACCAGATCGCCAATCTCCCGCTGCTCAACCACCTTCGCCGAAGCGCGGGGCGGGACGACATCTCGAAGGCTGAGGTAGAGCAGCTCGTCGCGATGGTGCTCGGCGCGGCAGAGACGATCGGACCGCTACTCAAGCAGATACCGCAGACGTTCAGGCAATATACGGAGCACGACATCCAGCACAGCCGCAACCTGATCGACCTGATGGGGAGGTTCATCCCCGTGAAGACGCTAAAGCGGCTGAACGCGGTAGAACTAACAATCCTGGCGCTCTCTGCGCTCCTCCACGACTCCGGGATGTACGTTTCGGACGCGGAGAAGACGGCAGCGCTCGTGTCGGACGGGTACCGACGGTTCGAGGCGGGACAGGGAGAGCGCGCAGCGCTGCTGGCAAAGGCTCGTGCGGCTGGCGAGCACCTGCGCGCCGCCACGCTCCAAGATGCGCTGCTGGCGGAATACTTCCGCCGCCTGCACCCGGAGCGCGCGGCGGACGTGGTCAGGAAGCACTTGGCGGGAAAGTTGGAGTTCCGCGGAACGGACCTAACGCCCGCCGTGCTGCGCGTCTGCGAGAGCCACGGGTGGGGTGTGCTGGAGAGCAACGACCCGCGCAATCCGGAGAAGGCGGTCGCCCGTCTAGCGACCAACCGCCCACTCCCCGGCGTCCCGGTGAACGAACAATATCTGGCGTGCTGTCTCCGGCTGGCCGACATCATGGACTTCGACCGGTCACGCACGCCTGTGTCCGTCTTCCAGCACCTGGCCTTCACCGAAGAGAAGTCGTGGGAGGAGTGGAACAAGCACCTTCAGGTGAAGGGCTGGCACGTGGACGAGCACGAGGTGAGGTACGCGGCTCCGTGCACACACCCGGCGTTCTACGTGGCCGTGATGGAGTTCCTGGACTGGATCGACGCCGAACTGCGCGATTGCCGCGTGCTGGTCAGGGAGGCGCCGAAGCCCGTCGCCGAGCGCTACGAGCTGAACCTGCCGCCGGTGGTGGACCGGCGGCAGGTGGAGATGGAGGACCGGAGCTACTTGGCGGGCGCGTTCCGCTTCCAGCTGGACTACGAGCGGATCATGCAGCTGCTGATGGACAAGAGCCTGTACCCGGACCCCAGTCTCTTCCTCCGCGAGTTGCTCCAGAACGCCCTCGACGCCTGTCGTACCCGCGAGGCGCACGCGAAGGCCGCCGGCGCGCCGTACGAGGCCCGCATCGCGGTGTGGGATTACTCCGACAATTCAAAGGACCCGCGCATCGTGTTCCAAGACAACGGAATGGGGATGTCGCGGCGGATCGTCGAGAACTACTTCATGCGCGTCGGCCGCAGTTACTACAAATCCCCCGAGTTCGACGTGGAGCGACAGCGGCTCGCGGAAGCCGGCGTCGAGTTGGAGGCAACCTCACAGTTTGGCATCGGTATCCTCTCCTGCTTTATGGTCGCGGACAGGTTCAAGGTGGAGACCTACCGCGTAGGAAGCCAGCCGCTCCACATTGAGATTGAGGGCCCGACAAAGTACTCCACTATCCAGCAACTCCCCGAGCCCGAGCGCACCGACTTTCCCGCACGCCCTGTCAGCGACGCCGAAGAAGGGCCGCCGAGATTTCCGGGGACGAGGATCACCGTGCATCTGCGCCCCGACATCGAAATCGATGTATTGAAGGTGCTTGATCTGTTCGCTGTAAACGTGGAATACGAAACGCGTATATATCGCGGCAGTTCCGGTGAAGTTAACGTGATTACAACACGGAGATGGCGTAACGAAGAGCTCAAGCCCAGCGCACTGGACAAGTTCGGCAGGGATATGCGGATACACACTGATGAGCAGGGTGTTACGAAAGTATTAGATTCCCTCCTTGTCCCTGTGCGTGTACCGCTGGATCAATATGAGTTCGCTTCACATTTGGATGGACAAGCATGGGTCTGGTTATTACGCGGAGAGGCCGGCGAAGCTCGCCTATCAAGTGGTTACCTGGAGATCGGACGTTATCTTAGTTGTTCAGGCGCTGCCTCTTTTGTTGGGGAGGTGAACCAACTCTATCGCGCCCGAAGATCTAATTTGAAGATAACTCGTTCCGATTTAATTGCCAGGATTGCTGATGGGATTGCGACATTGACTAACCCCTTCGACGGGCTCGATAGTCCATATTTTTCACATGCTTGGAGCAATTTCTCATCTGACGAGCAACTCGCGATCCTTAGATCGCTGAAGAACGACACTCGGAATTCCATCCCTTGGTATGCTGATAAGGTGGCCGCTGAGGCGCTACTACGTGGGGGGATGGAATGGGCAGATCGCGAAGTTGACCTAGCGAGAGAGTTTAGTTTTTTCCATTCAACTGAAGCACTAGCCCTATACGGGATTCGATTGCCAGCGGGTATTGTTTCCTGGGATCCTATGACCGGGACAGCCGAGCGAGAAGAATTTTTCTTGGGGCGCGGAGGGTTCGCGGTCGACGTTCGTGGCGGAGGCATAAGGCCGGCTGCGAGTCGCCTGTTCGTTGATGCCACAAATGCGCAGATGGTGGTCACTCCATTGCTACGGTCCTTCACTCGTCTCGGAGTTTCCCTATTGAATAGCTCTGGGCAGGGAGATCTATTGGAATGGAGAAGCTGGTTTGAACAGACAATTTTGCCTTCTATCGATGGTTCAGACGTCTGGCGTCTGGAGTTCGATGCAATTGAGCAGAGCGTTAGGTACTTATGCACGATAAACTCTGCTCTGATCCTTGGTTATTCGCCTGAAATCAGCATTGGAGGGCATAGAACGAAAGAACCCATGTCGCATCTTCTTGAGCCGCGGTAAGATGGGTGGTGTCGAAGCAACCATCCGTCCGCGAACCCTCGAAAGCACGACATGGGTG
>DASVWD010000117.1 GCA_036389795.1 Longimicrobium sp. | reverse complement strand
GCCCGCGGGTGGGTGCCCCCTCCCCGGCCCTCCCCCGCTGCGCGGGAGAGGGAGAACATATCGCGGAAGCAGGATTCGGAGCCGGACCCGAGCAGGTTCGTACTTCCGTACTTCCGCACTCACGCACTCACGCACTCTCACTTCGCACTTCGCACCCCGCACTTCGCACTTTCCCCCGCCGCGGCGTGCTTCCTGCTGAACCTCGCCGCCGCCGCCCGCGCGGGGAACCTTCGCGCGCGGACGGCGGTTCAACGGGCCCGAAACCGCAGTTGCTACCGTCACTTAGAATTCCCGCGAGGATGGCGAACAGGCAGGCCCCGGCGCGCCGCGCGCCGGAAGACGAGTCGGAGACGCTGCTGGCGCGCCCCTACCCGCAGGGCGGCTCGTCCACCGCGTCGGGCGCGATCCGCACCCCGCACGGCGACGGGGAGCGCCCCGGCGCGATGCAGCGGATGCTGGAGGGCGGGCGCAAGGCGCCGTACCTGCAGCTGCTGGCGTACTACCTGGTGCTGGTGGGGATCATGACCCTGCTGGTCTACTTCATCCCCCCCGTGCGCGACGCCTTCGTGGCGCCCACCATCCTCCCCAGCCGCGACGGCGCCCCGCTCACCGCCGGGCCCATGACCGCCGACGAGGTGGGCGCCCGGCTCTCGCTGCGCGAGGCGCTGGAGCGCTCGCTCACCACCCTGCTGGTGATCGCCGGCGCGCTCTCGCTGGTGCTGCCGGTGGCGTGGGTGTACATGGTCACCAAGCGCTTCCGCTACGACCCCGCGCTGGTGGCCTCGGTCATCATCCTCCCGATCGTGGTGGCGGGGATCGCCCTGGTGGTGAAGGGGTCGCTGGCGCTGGCGTTCTCGCTGGCCGGCATCGTGGCCGCGGTGCGCTTCCGCAACACGCTCAAGGACCCGCGCGACGCCGTCTACATCTTCCTGGTGATCGGCATCGGGCTCTCGGCGGGGGTGCAGGCGCTCGACGTGGCGCTCATGATGTCGCTGGCCTTCAACTACGTGGTGCTCACCGTCTGGAAGTACAACATCGGCTCCATCTACAGCGGCAGCTTCGGGAGGACGGGCGTGCTCAGCGTGGGCCCCTCGGAGTTCCTGGTGGCCGAGCAGCCCACCGCCCAGCGCGCCATCCGCCGCAAGATGCTCCAGCACGAAGGCGACATGAAGACCGACGGCGTGCTGCTGGTGCACTCGGGCGAGCCCGACGTGGCCCGCATGACCGTGCAGGAGGCCCTGGCCGACCTGGCGAGCGACTGGCGGCTGGTGGACGTGGTGCCGCGCGGCGACGGGATGCACACGCTGGAATACCTCGTGCGGCTCAAGCGGCGCACCACGCCCCCCGACCTGGTGGGGGCGCTCGACGAGCGCTGGAGCGTGCAGGTGGACGCGGCCGAGTACTTCCCCTTCCGCACCCGCCGCAAGAAGCGCAAGCAGGGGAAGGAGGACTCGTGAGGCGGGCGACGGGAGCCAGGGCGACGGGAGGAGGAGTGTCGGGGGAGATCGGGAGGAAGACGACGGCCGGGAGGGGCAGGCTCCGGCGGCTGGCCGGGCTGGCCGCCGCGTTCTGGCTGGCCGTGCTGGCGGCGTGCGCCAGGCCGATGCTCGGCATCGGCGACGTGATCGAGGGCGTCCCCGACGACTCGGTGGCCATGCGGCTGGTGCTGATCGGCGACGCGGGGCTCCCCGCGCCCGGGGGCGAGCCGGTGCTCGAGGCGCTGCGCGAGGAGCTGAAATGGGACCCCCAGCGCACGCTGGTGGTCTACCTGGGCGACAACGTCTACCCCCGCGGGCTGGTCGACAGCGCCACGGCCGAGCGCGCCGAGGGCGAGCGCATCCTGCGCGAGCAGATGGAGCCGCTGCTGGAGACCGGCACGCGCGGCATCTTCATCCCCGGCAACCACGACTGGGACGCCGGCAGCCCGCAGGGGTGGGCGGCCATCCTGCGCGAGGAGCGCTTCGTGGAGGCGCACGGCCGCGACCTGATCCGCTTCTTCCCCGGCGAGGCGTGCCCGGGGCCCACGGTGCTGGACTTCGACGACTACCTGCGGCTGATCGTGATGGACACGCAGTGGTGGCTGCACGGCCCGGCGCCCGGCAAGCCGTACGGGAGCGGCTCCCACTGCCGCGCCCGCACGGAGGAGGAGATCATCGACTCCCTCCGGGTGGACCTGGCGAGCGCGGGGACGCGCCGCACCGTGGTGGTGGGGCACCACCCGATCGCGACGGGGGGCGAGCACGGCGGGTACTTCGACTGGCCCACCTACCTCTTCCCCTTCCACCCCTGGGCGCGCCTCGGCGGCTTCTTCGCGCGGCAGGACGTGTCGGGGCGCGAGTACCGCACCCTGATCAGGTCGTTCGAGCGCGCCTTCGCCGCCTCGCCGCCCATGCTCTACGCCGCCGGGCACGAGCACAACCTGCAGGTGTTCCGGCGCGACCCCGCGCGCTACCAGCTGGTGAGCGGCGGGGGGATCTACAACCACACCACGCGGGTGCGGGCCATCACCGGCACCCGCTACACCCGCCGCGCCAGCGGCTACATGCGGCTCAGCTTCCTGCGCGACGGCCGGGTGCGGCTCTCGGTGCAGGTGGTCGACGCCGAGGGGAAGGCGCAGGAGGACTTCTCGACGTGGGTGGAGGAGGAGCGCATCGAGCGCGCGGCGCCGGTGGTCCCGGGCGCCGCCGAGCGCCCCGCGCCGGCCCCCGCCCCCGCCCCGCCACCCGGCTCCGGGACGCGCCCATGACCATCGCCGACGTCCGGCTCGCCACGACCCGACCCGCCGCGGCCGCGCTGGCCGCGGCGCTCTGCCTCCCCGCCGCGCTCCTCGCGCAGTCGGGCACCCCGTCCTCCGGCACCACCTCCGTCGTCGCGGGCGAGGAGTACCGCGCGGGCCCCCTCAAGCGCTGGCTGCTGGGGCGCGAGTACCGCCCCCTGTGGACCGAGCCGGTGCAGGTGGAGGTGCTGGACCTGGGCGCGTTCGCAGGCGGGCTCACGCCCACGCGCCGGGGCGGCGGCAACCAGACGATCTCGCTCCGCTTCCAGGGAGGCGACGGACGCGAGTACGCCTTCCGCTCGGTCAACAAGGACCCCGGCCGCTCGCTGCACGCCGACTTCAAGGGCACCCTGGTCGAGTCGGTGCTCGACGACCAGGTCTCCTCGCTGGTCCCCGCCGGCCAGCTCGCCTCCGACGTGCTGCTGGACGCCGTGGGGATCCTGCACCCGAGCGCCCGGCTCTACCTGATGCCCGACGACCCCCGCCTGGGCGAGTTCCGCCAGGAGTTCGCGGGGATGCTGGGGACCGTGGAGGAGCGCCCGGCCGCGGGGCGCACCGGCCACCCCGTGCTGGCCCGCGCGGCCGCCATCGAGGACACCGACGAGTTCCTGGAGGCGCTGGGCTCGGGCGCCGGGCACCGCATGGACGCCCGCGAGTACCTGGCGGTGCGCCTGATGGACATGTTCCTGGGCGACTGGGACCGCCACGACGACCAGTACAACTGGGCGCGCTTCGACTCGGCCGGCGCGCACCGGTGGCGGCCGATCCCCCGCGACCGCGACTACGTCTTCGCCGACTACGACGGCTTCCTGATCGACCTGGCCCGCTCGCAGGTCCCCAACGCCGTCCGCTTCCTCCCGCACTACGGCGGCCAGCTGCGCGGGCTGATGCTGAACGCCCAGCTGATGGACCGCCGGCTCCTGGGCGAGCTCCCCCGCGCCGTGTGGGACTCGGTGGCCGCGTCGCTGAAGGCCCGGCTCACCGACCGGGTGATCGACGACGCGCTCGCCCGGCTGCCGGCCCCGTACGTGGCGCGCGAGGGGGCGGAGCTGCGCGCGACGCTGCGCGGCCGGCGCGACCTCCTCCCCGGGCTGGCGGGCGATTTCTACGCCGAGCTGGCGCGCGAGGCCGAGGTGCACGCGAAGGAGGCGGCCGACTTCGCCGCGGTGGAGCGCCTGGCCGACGGCGGCGTGGAGGTGGTGCTCCGCTCGGGCGGCGAGCAGGGCCCGGAGTACTTCCGCCGCCGCTTCGTCCCCGCGGAGACGCGCGAGGTGCGCCTCTTCCTGTACGGCGGCGAGGACCGGGCGCGCGTCTTCGGCGCGGGGCCCGACGAGACGATCGTGCGCCTGATCGGCGGCCAGGGCGACGACGAGCTGCGCGACGAGACGCGCACGGGCGGTCACGTGGCGTTCTACGACTACCAGGGCGACGACCGCTTCTTCCCCCGCTCCGGCACCCGGATCGACCGCAGCCGCTGGGACCCGCCGAAGTTCGAGCGCGGGCAGGGGCGCACCCCGCCGCGCGAGTGGGGGAGGAGCTCCTCGCTCTTCTCGCCCACCCTCGCGTGGCGGCGGCACGCGGGGCCGGTGGTGGGGTTCGGGCCGAGCTGGACGCGCTGGGGGTTCCGCCGCTTCCCGTACGCCGCCAAGGGGAGCGTCGCCCTCCTCTGGGCGCCCCAGCACACGCGCTTCGGGGCGGAGTACCAGGGCGACTACGTGGCCGTCGGCTCGCGGCGGAGCCTGTCGGTGCTCCTGCGCGCCACCGAGATCGCGGCCGTCTCCTTCCACGGCTTCGGCAACGACGCGCCGGAGGTGGACACCGACCTGGCGCGCGTCTGGGAGCGGCAGCTCCTGCTGGACGCCGAGCACCGCTGGACGCTCTCGCCGGACGCGGAGGCCTCGTTCGGCACCGAGCTGCGCTGGACCGACCCGCAGCCCGAGCCGCTCGCCCCCGCGACTCTCGCCCCCTCCGGCGACCACTCGTTCGGGCTCGCCGGGGCGCGCGCGGGGGTGCACGTGGACGCGCGCGACACCTCCGGCTTCCCCCGCCACGGCTTCACGCTGGAGCTGGTGGGCGCCGGCTACCCGCTGGCCACGGGCGACGCGGGCGCCTTCGGCGACGTGCGGGCGGTGGGGACGGCGTACCTCTCGCCCCCCGGGCGGGGGCCCACGCTGGCGCTGCGGGCGGGGGGCGAGCGGCTGTGGGGCGACTTCCCCCTGCAGTACGCCGCCTTCCTGGGCGGCAGCTCCACCGTGCGCGGGCACCGCGGCGAGCGCTTCGCGGGCGACGCCGCCGCGTACGGGAGCGCCGAGCTGCGCCAGCCGCTGGCGCGCGTCGAGCTGGTGGTGAAGGGGACGCTCGGCGCCTTCGCGCTGGCCGACGCGGGCCGGGTGTGGTTCGAGGGCGACTCCGACGGCGACTGGCACACGGCGGTGGGCGGCGGGCTCTTCTTCTCGTTCCTCGACCACGCGCGCACCGTCTCCGTGGCCTACGCGCACGGCGAGGTGGGGCGCGTCCACTTCAAGGTGGGGATGCCGTTCTGAGTCCTTGGTGTTTTAGTCCTTAGTCCTGAGTGCGAAGTGCGAAGTGCGAAGTGCTGGACCCACACTGGATGAGAGATGGATGATCTTCGAGCCCGAGACTTCTGCCGGGTCCGGCAAGAGAATTTTCTCACGCAGAGTCAGCAGAGTCAGCGGAGGGGTTTCTCTGCTGACTCTGCTGACTCTGCGTGAGGCTTGATGTCTTTCCGGAATTGAACCCGATGGCGCGCGCCCCCCGCTCCGCTTCCGCCCCGCGCCGCCCGCTCCTGCCGTCCTGGGGCGCGCGGCCGGGCGCGCTGGTGGTGCGCTTCGAGGCGCCCGACCCCGACACCCTGGACGCGCTGGCCGCCGGCACCCTCCCCGAGCCGCTGCGGGGCGGCGAGGCCCAGGACGAGACCTTCCGCGACGTCTACTACGACACCGAGGACGGCGACCTGGCCCGGCGCGGCGCGCTGGTCCGCCTGCGCCTGCGCCCCCACGGGCAGACGCTCGCCGTCCAGGTCTCCGACCCCCGCGACGGCCCCCCGCGCCGCGCCGAGGTGAGCGCCGGCCCGGGCGACCCCCGCGAGCTCTTCGCCGGCCTCTCCGAGCCCGCGCAGCTCCTGCGCGCGCTGGTGGACCCCGCGCGCCTGGTCGCCGGGCTGGAGGTGGAGACGCGGCGGCGCCTGCGCCCGGCGGCGATCGCGCTGGACGACGGCGAGGTGGCGGTGGAGATCGAGTGCGCCGTCCGCACCGTGCGCGAGGGCGACCTGGCGGCGGACCTGTACGAGGTGGAGGTGCGCCTCGCCGAGGACCCGCGCGAGGGGCGCGACGCGGTGCGGGCGCTGGAGGAGGTCTTCGCGCTGCGGCTCCTCACCGGCGACCCCCTGCACCGCTGGCGGCAGAAGCTGGACGAGGCCGAGGCCGGTTGGCTGGAAGAGGCCGTGCGCTCCGCCCGCCGGGTGGCGGTGGTCCCCTGGCGCGCGGGGCGGGTGGCGCTGGTGAAGGAGGGCGCTCTGCTGCGCTTCCCCGGCGGCGCGGGGAGCGGGATCGACGCCGCGCGCCGGGTGCTGCGCGCCGCCTTCGAGGGCGCGGACGGCCGGGTGCGGCTCCTGGGGACCGGCCCCGGCTCCCCCCGCCGCCCCGCCACGGAGGTGTGGATCGCCGAGGAGCTGGGCGACGCCCGCCCGCCCGACCCCGAGGCGGTCGCCTGGGCGGACGCCGGCGAGCTGCTGGACGCGGTGGGATCGCCCGCCCTGCGCGACGGCGCCACCCTGGCCGCGCTGCACGTCCTCGCCCGCTCCGGGCTCCCCGCCACCCCGCCGGCGGCCGACGGCGACGAGGGCGCGGCCGCGCGGGAGGCGCTCCTCACCGCCCCGTCCGCCGCCCCGGCCGACGAGGAGGCCGCGGCCGAGCTGCCGCCGGGGACGCTGCTCAACATGGAGCTCTCCGTGCTGGCCTTCAACCGGCGCGTGCTGGAGCTGGCCGCCGACGGGCGGCTGCCGCTCCTGGAGCGGGTGCGCTTCCTCTCCATCTTCGGCGGCAACCTGGACGAGTTCTTCCGCGTGCGCGTGGCCGCCTTCAAGCGCCAGGCGTACGCCGGGAGCGACGAGCGCACCATCGACGGCGTGGGGCCGCGCGAGCAGCTCGACGCCATCGGCGCCCGCGCCCGGCGGCTGCAGGAGCGCGCCTACCGGCTGCTGTTCGACGAGCTGCTCCCGGCGCTCTCCGGGGAGGGGATCGAGGTCGTCCGCCCCGCGGACCTCAAGCGCCGGGAGCGGACGTGGCTGCGCGAGTACTACGACCGCGAGGTGCACGCGCTGCTCACCCCGCAGGCCGCCGGCCCCGGGCACCCCTTCCCCCACATCCGCAACCAGCGGCCCTCGCTCATCGCCATCCTGCGCGAGCCGCTCACGGGGGGCGAGCGGCTGGGGATCCTGGAGCTGCCCGACGGGCTGCCGCGCTTCGTGGCCATCGAGGGCGGGCGCCGCTTCCTCCCCCTGGAGGCGGTGATCATCGCCAACCTGCACCGGCTCTACCCGGGGATGGAGGTGGAGGGCGCCTGCACCTTCCGCGTCACCCGGAGCGCCGAGCTGCACCTGGACCACTCCCGCACGGCGGACCTCCTGCAGGCGGTGGAGGAGGAGGTGCGCCGCCGCCGCTTCCGCCCCGTCGTGCGGGTGGAGGTGGAGGACTGCATGCCCGGGCGGCTGCGCGCCCTGCTCCTGCGCGAGCTGCAGTACGAGGCGCCCGACCAGGCGGTGGCGCTGGGCGAGGAGGACGTCTACGAGGTGGAGTGGCTGATCGACCTGCGCGGCGTGCGCGAGCTGGCCTCGCTCGAAGCGCCGGACCTGCGCTTCCCCCCCGAGGAGCCGGCCGAGCCGCTGGACCCCGGGGTGCCGATCGTGGACGTGCTGCGCGAGCGCGAGGTGCTGGTGCGCTTCCCCCGCGACTCGTTCGAGGCCACCGTCGAGCGCTTCGTGCTGGAGGCGGCGGACGACCCCGACGTCACCGCCATCAAGCTGGCGCTCTACCGCACCAACCGCCGCTCGCGGCTGGTGGAGGCCATGCGCCGCGCCAGCGCCCGCGGCAAGCAGGTCGTCGCGCTGGTGGAACTGACCGCGCGCTTCGACGAGGAGCGCAACGTGGAGTGGGCGCGCTACCTGCGCTCCTCGGGGATCCACGTGGTCTACGGCATCCCGGGGTTCAAGGTGCACGCGAAGACGGCGCTGGTCGTCCGCCGCGAGGGGAAGGCGGCGCGGCGCTACGTCTACGTGGGGACGGGGAACCTGAACGCCGCCACGGCGGGCGCGTACACCGACCTGGGCCTCCTCTCGGCCGACCCGTCGCTGGGCGAGGAGGTGAGCGACCTCTTCAACGTGCTGACCGGCGCCGGCGGCGAGCCGCGCTTCGCCCGCCTGCTGGTGGCGCCGTACAACATGCGGCGGCGCTTCCTGGAGATGATCGAGCGCGAGGCGGCCCACGCGCGGGCCGGGATGGGCGGGCACATCGTGGCCAAGATGAACGGCCTGGCCGACCGGGAGCTGATCGCCGCGCTCTACCAGGCGTCGCAGACCGGGGTGCAGGTGGAGCTGATCGTGCGCAGCATCTGCGCGCTGCGCCCGGGGGTGGCGGGGCTGTCGGAGAACGTGCGCGTCTTCAGCATCCTGGGGCGCTACCTGGAGCACGCGCGCATCTTCCGCTTCGCCAACGCGGGCGACCCCGAGTACTACATCGGCTCGGCGGACTGGCGCACGCGCAACCTGTCGCGGCGCGTGGAGGTGGCCGCCCCCGTGCGCGACCCCGCCCACCGCGCCGAGCTGGACGCCATCCTCGACCGGCAGCTGAACGACCCCGACGCCTGGGAGCTGGGCTCCGACGGCACCTACTACCAGCGCCCCGACCGCGCCCCCCGCGACTCCGTCGTCCCGCCCCCCGACCCCGGCCGCCGCCCGATCCTCACCCACGAGCTGTGATACCGGATTCCAGGAATCGGTGTGCAATCCGGTCCTTTCGCGAACCATGTCATTCCGAGCGGCGCCGCGGCACCGATCCGGATTTCACACCTCAGCTGGGCGGTGCCCGAGGAATCTACTCACCCCGCCCGGACGCTGGCTCCATGCATCGGTCCGGCCTCCTGCCGGCCGCGAGTAGATTCCTCGGGAGCCCGGCCGACTTCGGTGGCGAACGTGAGCTCAGCGCATCGGGCTCCACTCGGAATGACAGCTTCCCGATGCACAGCGAATCTCGAAAAACGGTATGAGGGCGCGGTCCGGAACCGGGGCCGGCGCGGCCGCGTACTCTCCTCCCCCGGTGCCGTGAGAGAATACCAGAGAAACGGCTCGATTCTCACAGAGGACACAGAGGACACAGAGGACACGGAGGACACGGAGGAACAGCGGATGAAGTTCTCCGTGCCCTCTTGTGTCTTCCGTGAGATTCTGGCGGTGCCGACCTTGCACGTGCGGCCCGGGGCAGACGGCACCGATCCTGATCAACCGGAGTTTGCATGACCCGCCCCACGGCGACGACCTCGACGATCCCGCACCTTCCGCCGCCCGCGAAGCGAGCCGGCGTTCTTCTCTCCGTGCTGGCCGCGCTCGCCGCGTCGGGCTGCAACGATGCGCCCGCGAAGGAGACCGTGGCCGAGGCGGCGTGCCAGGTGGTGGCGAAGGAAGTGACGCTGCCGGACGCGGCGGACGAGACGAGCGGGCTGGCCGCCAGCCGCCGCCACGCGGGCGTCTACTGGACGCACGACGACTCCGGCAACCAGCCCGTGGTGTTCGCGGTGGACGCGTCGGGTCAGAACCTCGCGGCGGTGCAGGTCACGGGCGCTACCAACCGCGACTGGGAAGACGCGGCGCTGGGCCCCTGCCCCGGCGGCGACTGCCTGTACCTGGCCGACACGGGGAACAACGACGGCGACGACGACGTGGTCGCGCTCTGGCGCGTCCCCGAGCCGGCCCCCACCGACCGCGAGTCGGCGCCGGCCGAGCGCTTCACGGCGAGGTTCCCCCAGGGCAGCCCCGACACCGAGGCGCTGTTCGTCCTCCCCGGCGGCGAGGTGTACCTGGTCACCAAGGGGACCCGCGACCCGATCGAGCTCTACCGCTGGCCCACGCCGCTCGCCGCGGGGCAGGCCGCCACGCTGCAGCGGGTGCGGCGGTTGGCCCCCCGCCCGCGGCAGCCGGGCGACCGCGTCACCGGCGCCAGCGCCTCGCCCGACGGGCGGTGGGTGGCGGTGCGCACCTACTCGACGCTCGCCTTCTACCGCACCCCGGACCTGCTCGGCGGCGGCCAGCCGGCGGCGCAGGTGGACCTCACCCCACTCGGCGAGCCCCAGGGCGAGGCCGTGGAGCTGGAGAACGACGGCGCGGTGACGCTGACCAGCGAGGGCGGCGGCCACCACCTCCCCGGCTCCCTGTCGCGGCTGGCGTGCAAGCTGCCGTGAGGAAGCGTTCGGCCGGTGGCGGAGTCGTGGCGGAGGCTTTCCCCGAACCTGCCGCGGAGGTAGAGTTCCGATGAGCGACCGGTCCACCCCGCGCGAACCCTCCATGAGCACCACGACGACCGTCTCCGCCAAGGAAGAGGTGATCGACCTGCTCCGGCGCCTGCCGGACAACGTCACCCTCGAAGACATCCGCTACCACATTTACGTGCTGGAGCAGGTGAAGTCGGGCCTCGAGTCGGCCGATGCCGGGCCGTACCGGACGCAGGAGGAGATGAGGGCCGAGGTGAAGCGGTGGCTCACCGGGTGATCTGGGCTGCCTCGGCGCAGACCAATCTCGAGTCCATCACCAGGTACATCGCGGAAGATTCCCCCAGGCGTGCGGAGATCGTCGCCAGCAAGCTGCTCGACTCCACCGAGCGGCTGGCCGACTTCCCTTACTCGGGACGGATGTTCGCGGAATGGCAGGATCCCGACGTCCGCGAGATCATCGTCTACAACTACCGCGTGATGTATCGCGTGTCACCCGGTCTGGTTACGGTCTTTCGCGTGGTGCATGCGCGAATGAGCTGAACCTGAAGAGCCGCCGACGCCCGCGGATCCGTCCCGTGGGCACTTGCTTTTCCAGCCCGGGCTGACACCGGGCGGCTTCCACGTGTTCATGGGCACGACGTTCACTCCGGAAGCGAAGCGGGTCTTCCGGCAGATCGCCCCGAACCTCGGGCCTGCACCAACGAGCGCGGAATGAGGGCGATCGTCCTGGACCGGCACGGCGGCCCCAGGGTGCTGCGCGTGCGCGAGGTCCCCGACCCGGCGCCCGGCGCGGGCGAGGTCCGGGTGCGCGTCGCGGCGGTCGGCGTGAACTACGCCGAGATCCTCTCCCGCAAGGGCCTCTACGGCTGGGCGCCGCCGATGCCGTACACGCTGGGGATGGAGGCGGCCGGCACGATCGACGCGCTCGGCGCTGGCGTCGAGGGGCGCGCGGCCGGCGAACGGGTCGTCGTCGGCGCGCAGCACGGGGCGTACGCGGAGAAGGTGGTGGTGCCGGAGCGGCAGGCGCTCCCCGCCATCCCCGGCTTCTCGACCGAGGAGAACGCCGCGTTCCCCGTGAACTACCTCACCGCGTGGGTCGCGCTGATGGAGATGGCGCGGCTCCGCCCCACCGACCGCGTCCTGGTCACCGCCGCCGCCGGGGGCGTGGGCACCGCGGCTGTCCAGCTCGCCGCCCGCTTCGGCTGCGCCGTGGTGGGCCTGGCCGGGAGCGACGCGAAGCTCGAGGCGATCCGCGCGCTCGGCGCCGAGCAGGCGGTGAACTACCGCCGCCCCGGCTTCGAGGAGCGTCTCCGGGCGGCCGCCGGCCCGGGCCGCTTCGACGTGGCGCTGGAGGTGGTCGGCGGCGAGGTCTTCCGCGCCGTCTGGCCGGTGCTCGCCCCGTTCGGCCGGGTGGTGGTCGCCGGCTTCGCGAGCCTGGCGCTGCAGCGGTGGAACCCGCTCTCCTGGCTGCGCACCTGGCGCGACCTCCCCAGGGCCGACATCCGCTCCCTCGCGCCGGCGTCGCACGGCCTCCTGGCGACGCACATCGGCTACCTCCTCGACGACCCGCCGCGGCTCGCGCGGGTGTGGGAGGAGCTGACGGCGTTCGTCGCGGCGCACGGGATCCGGCCGGTGGTGGGAGCGACCTTCTCCTTCGACGACATGGCCGGGGCGCACCGGCTCATGGAGTCGCGGCGGAGCGTGGGGAAGATCGTGGTGCGGGTGTGAGTATGACGGCAGCTTCATGCAGCAGCCGCGGGGGGCGCTCCGCGCGTCCCGGAGGCGAATCGACCAGAGCAGTCTCGGAAACTTGTCCAGGAGTGTAGCATGAGCCTGCGTACTTCGGCGTTTGTGCTGGCACTCGGCGCATGGTTGGGCTGCGGCGGAGGAACCGCCCCGGGTCCCGGTGCCGTGAACGACAGCGCAACCCTGCGAGCCGGGAGCACCGGGTCCGCGAAATGGGATCTGTGGACCGGGCCTACGCAGCTCCACGGGGCCAACACGTGGCAGCGGCGCCCACAGACCGACACCGGATCCGTGTTCCCGCGATACTCGGCGGAGGACCTGCGCTCCCTTGCGGCCTGGGGCGCCAATTACGTGAATCTCTCCGTCCCAGGCCCGTACGGTGAGCGGCTGACCGGACGCCCGCGGCGGTATCACCCCGACTCCCGGGTCTGGCAGTCGCTGGACTCGATGGTTGCGTGGTCGGAGCGCGTTGGCCTGAAGGTGGTGATCTCGTTCCGTACGGGGCCCGGCCGCAGCGAATTCGTATTCGACCCTTCGGAGGAGCCGAAGATCACGGACCTGTGGCAGAGAGCCGAGGCGGAATCCACGTGGGTCCGGATGTGGGCGGAAGCCGCGACCAGGTACCGTGGCCGCCCATCTGTCGTGGGATACGACCTGATGGTGGAGCCTCTGCTGGGTCCGGACAATCCGCGCCGTGTGCCCAGCGAGCGGTGGTATCGGCTCGCTCGACGGATAGTGCGCGCGATTCGGCGCGTAGACTCCACCACCCCCATTCTCGTCAGCGTGGCGTCCGGCGGGGATCCGGAAGCACTGCGGGGGCTCCCCCTGGATTCATTCGACGTGTACCGGGACCGTCTCGTCTTCACGATCCACCTGTACGCGCCGAACGACTACGTCTACGGCGAGTCGGCCGATGCCGACTTCGAGTGTCCAGGCCCATCGTCGGACACCCCTGTCCCGCCGGGACCGCTGCCTCCGGATGTGCTTCGTGCGCTCGACACCATGTACGACAGCATCGCCGCATGGAAACGCGACACCGGAGCTCCACTGGCCGTCAACGAGTTCGGTGTACACCGGTGGCAGCCGGGAGCGGAGGCTTTCCTGGAGCGACACTTCGAGCGCCTGGAAGAGCTCGGTGTCAATCACGCGCTGTGGCTATGGGACCCGGCAAAATGCCTTGGCTGGGACGAGATGAATTACCGTCATGGGCCGAACCCAAGGAACCACGTAGACGCGCCGGGGAACCGGCTGGAGGCGGTGATCAGGAGAGGCTGGAGCGGACGTGCGGACGTCGGGCGTGGGAGGAGTTGACGGCGTTCGTCGCGGCACGGGATCCGGCCGGTGGTGAGGGCGACTTTCCCTTTCGACAAGATGGCCGAGGCGCATCGGCTCATGGAGTCGCGGCGGAGCGTGGGGAAGATCGTGGTGCGGGTGTGATACCATTTCGCAGAGGATTGTTCGGGTACCCGGCTCTGAAAGGGTCCCTCACGGAGGACACGGAGGAACAGCAGGGAGATCGAAGCTCTCTGTGTCCTCCGTGTCCTCTGTGAGATCTCAATCTGTTTCTGTTTGGAACCAGAACTACGCTCTGCACTGTGGTATGACACCATCCTGCAGAGGATCGTCCGGAGATCGAGATCCGTAACTGAATGTCTCACACGGAGTCAACGGAGTTAACGGAGAACTGCGGGGTTCTCTGTCGACTCCGTTGACTCCGTTAGTTCCGTGTGAGGCTTTGCGCCGGAGGATCGCCGGCCTGCGTCCGTCAGTAGCAGAGGACGTTGCGGGTCCGCGGACATTCCGGGCAGGTATGCGGAAGCCCGGTCGGCGTCATCGCGCTCTCCTCCGAGGGCAGGTCCGGGACGGGGAACGACTCCACGCGCAGGTCCTCCGGCTTCAGCTGCAGCTTCTTCATCTTGTCCCTCCTTTGCGAGATGGCCGCGGTGCACGGCCGCCGCGGCTCGCCGCGGTCCCACCATCTCCCGTCGTGAAGCGGTTCTCGCGGCGCGATCCTGCCCTGCGTCAATGCTCGTGCCAGGGCCGCATCCCTGGACCAGCGGGGGGCGGCGTCCGCCTCCGGCCGGGTCCGGCGCGGCGCCTCGCCGGGTGGGCCCGGGGCTTGTGCGGAGGCGCCGCAACCGGCATCTTCCGCCGTCTTTCTCCCTGATGATTCCCCGCGAGACGCGCCGTGCCGCAGTTCCAGCCGTACCCGAGCACGCCCCCCACAGACGCAGCCCGCACCGAGTACGACGCCGTGGTCATCGGCAGCGGCTTCGGCGGGGCGTTCGCGGCGCTGGAGCTGGTGGAGGCCGGCTGGCGCGTGCTGATGGTGGAGCGCGGCGGCTGGGTGGAGCGCGGGCCGCACAACTGGGCCGGCGACGGCGCGTTCACGCTCACCCCCTTCTACGCCGCCGACAGCGCCTACGACGTGCTGGGCGGCCGCCGCGCCGGGCGCCAGAACCTGTGCACCTGCGTGGGCGGCCCGTCGGTCTTCTACGGCGGCGCGAGCTTCCGCTTCCGCGAGGGCGACTTCCACCCCGGGCGCGAGATCGTGGACGACAGCGGCGCCGCCTGGCCGTTCGGCTACGCGGAGCTGGAGCCGTTCTACACCCGCGCCGAGCGGCTCCTGGGCGTCTCCGGCGAGGCCGGGCGCGACCCCACCGAGCCGCCGCGCAGCGCCCCCTATCCCCAGCCCCCCGCCCCGCTCAGCGAGACCTCGCGGCGGATCGGGCGCGCCGCCGAGTCGCTGGGGCTGCACCCGTTCCGCATCCCCCTGGCCATCAACCACGCGGCCGAGATCGGCGCCGTCTGCCGGCGCTGCACCACCTGCGACACCTTCGCCTGCGCCATCGGGGCGAAGAACGACCTGGCCACGCGCGTGATCCCCACCCTGGTCGCGCGCGGGATGACGCTCGTCACCGACACGGCGGCCGTGCGGCTCCTCGCCGAGGGCGACCGGGTGGCGGCGGTGGAGTGCGTCGACCGCAAGACGGGCACGCGGGTCGCCTTCCGCGCGGGCGCCTTCGTGCTCGCGGCGGGCGCGCTGGCGAGCCCGCACCTGCTGCTGGCGTCGGGGCTGGAGCGGCTGAACCCGGGTGGGAGCGCGGTCGGGCGCTACCTGATGCGGCACTGCAACGCGATGACCTTCGGCGTGTTCGCGCGCCGGCCGAACCCGGCCGACGAGCACCACAAGCAGCTCGCCATCCACGACTTCTACTTCGGCGCGAGCGAGCCCGGCGCGCCCGCGGGGAAGCTGGGGAACCTGCAGCAGGTGATGGGGCCCGCGCCGGGACTCCTCCAGTACGTGCTGCCGAAGCCGCTCGCCCGCATCGGCGCCCCCGCGGCCGCGCACCTCACCGGCCTGCTCGCCATCGCAGAGGACCAGCCGCGGCCGGGCAACCGTGTGCGCCTGCACCCGGCCGAGCGCGACGCCTTCGGCCTGCCGCGGCTGGTCGTGGAGCACCGCTACACGCCGCGGGACCTGGCGGCGCGCGCCTTCCTGGTCCGCAAGGCGAAGCAGGTGCTGCGGCGGGCCGGCGCGCGCTTCGCCGTCACCTGGCCCGTCTCCACCTTCTCCCACGCCGTGGGGACGGTGCGGATGGGCGACGACGAGCGGACGTCGGCCCTCGACCCGCTCTGCCGCTTCCGGGGGCTGGAGAACCTCTACGTGACCGACGGCAGCGTCTTCCCCACCTCCGCCGGGGTGAACCCGAGCCTGACCATCGCCGCCAACGCGCTGCGCGTGGGCCGGGCGCTCGCGCGGGGGGTCACGGCGGATTCGCTGTCGTCCGTGGACGCGGGGGCGGCCTGATGGCGGGGGACGGACTGGGGATCGCCTTCCTGGGGTGCGGCTTCGCCACGCGCATCCACGCCAAGCGGCTGAAATCCCATGAGGGCGTCTCGCTCTTCTTCGCCAGCCGCGACCGGGCGAAGGCGGAGGAGTACGGTCGGCGCTTCGGCGGCGCGGGCGCGTTCGGCTCGTACGAGGAGGCGGTCCGCGACCCCCGCGTCGGCGCCGTCGTGGTCGCCACGCCGCCCAGCTCGCACCTCGACCTGACGCTCGCGGCGCTGGAGGCGGGGAAGCACGCGGTGGTGGAGAAGCCGCCCTTCCTGCGCGCGGCGGACTTCGACGCGGTGCGCGCGGCGCGCGACGCGGCGGGGCGGCGGGTGCTGGTGGCCGAGAACTACTTCTACAAGCCGCTCGCCGAGAGCCTGCGCGAGGTGATCGCCTCGGGCGCGCTCGGCGAGGTGAAGATCGTCACCGTCAACGCGCTCAAGGAGCAGAAGGTCGCCGACTGGCGGGGCGACCCCGCGCTCTCCGGCCCCGGCGCGCTCTTCGAGGGCGGGATCCACTGGATCAACTTCATGGCGAACCTGGGGCTGGAGGTCGACGGGCTCCAGGCCTTCCGCCCCGGCAGCCAGGCGGGGCCCGACCGCACGATGGTCGTCGCCTTCCGCTACGCCGGCGGCGCGGTGGGGACGCTGTACTACTCGTGGGAGATCGCCTCCGCGCTCAAGGGGCTGCACCTCTCGGCCGTCTACGGCTCGGAGGGGACGGCTACCTTCGAGACCAACGGCGTCTTCGTGCTGGTGCGCGGCCGCCGGAGGCGCCTGCGCGGGCCCTCGGCCGACATCGCCGGCTACGCGGGGATGTGGCGCGACTTCGTCCCCGCGCTCCGCGAGAACCGCGAGCCGCGCTTCGGCTTCGAGGCGGCCCGGCGCGACCTGGTGCTGCTGGAGGCCGCCTACCGCTCACTCGGCCGGGACCTCTCCGTCCCGGGCCTCCGATCCCTCTGAACCCGTGGCCATGTCGATCCTGATCGGTCTGCTGGCGGGCGCCCACACCTCCTCGTGGGGGATGTACAAGGACGCGCCGCACGAGGGCTTCACCTTCCTCAAGTACTTCCGCAGCATCGTGGTGGCCGCGCTGGTGGCCGCGGCGCTGCAGCGCGCGACCGGCTTCCCGGTGGACACGGCCGCGCACGCCGCCGTCTTCTTCGGGATCGTCTACGCGCTGGAGCGGCTCGTGGTGGAGCTGTGGAAGACCTTCATCCGCGAGGAAGACCAGAGCAAGTACTTCATCCCCATGCAGTTCGGCGTCTTCGGCAAGCCGGTCCGGAGCCGGCCGGTGCGCTGGTCGATCCTGCTGGCCGTGGTCGCCGTGATCGCGCTCACCGTCTGGGGGGTGACGCGTCTCCAGGCGGCGTACCCAAACGCGCCGAAGTGGGCGGTGCTGCTGCTGGCCAGCGCGGGCGGGTGGTTCAGCGCGTTCGGGGGGGCGTGGAAGGACGCGCCGCTGGAGGGGTTCGAGACCTTCAAGTTCTTCCGCAGCCCGGCCATCGCCACCACCTGGAGCGCGGTGATGGCCTTCTTCACCGACAACTGGGTGTTCATCGGGCTGGCGGGGATCGGCTACACGGTGGCCACCATCGAGACGTACAAGACGTTCTTCTTCCCCAACAAGCCGCGCGGCAAGTTCGCCGGCAAGCCGATCCTCTACCCGCAGATCCTGGAGAAGCGGAAGATCGTCGCCGTGCTCTACGCCTGCATCTGGGCCGTCGTCGCCACGCTGCTGGTGCTCGGCTTCCTGGGCCCGCGCGAGGGGATGCTGCCGTAACTGCAAGTGCGAAGTGCGAAGTCCTGAGTGCGAAGTGCGTGAATGAAAGAGCGCGGCCCCTCTCCCGGCGACGGGAGAGGGGCCGTTCTTCGTGGGCCGACGGGAGGCCCCCTCCCCGCGCGACCCTCGGCTGCTCGTTCGTCGCAGCCAGAGGGCGCGCTCCCTCCCCCGCTGCGCGGTGGAGAAGTGTGATCTGATACGACCTTCCGAAATCGACTGTGCATTCCATGCCACACACGAAGTCATCCTGAGGGAGCGTCCGCGCGTGATTTGCTCCCGCACCAATGGTGGGACGCGACCGAAGGATCTACTCCGCGTGTCTGGTGGCCAGATGCAGTGCGCAGAAGCCGGCCTCGCTCTGGGGTGAGTAGATCCTTCGGTCGCTGCCAAACATCGTTGCCGAGGGCAGGTTCGGCGCAGCGGCTCCCTCAGGATGACATCTCCTTTGCACAATCAATCGCAGAATCTGGAATGGCTTCCCATCGACAAGAAAAGCCGGCGGGGGTGGTGCTCCGGGCCCCTCACCCAGTTCCCGGGAGCGGCCACACACCCCACGCCGGCTCTTCGTCCGTCCGTCCTGACCGTCCGTCGTGCTCCGCCGGCTGCTTCCGCCTGCCGGACCCCGGCTTCAGCTCGCCCGGCGGGCGGGGGCCTCAAAAGGGGTATCGGGCTCCGCGCCCAGCAGGTGCGGGAGGAAGCCGCGCTCGAACTCCGCCGCGATCCCTGCCTCGGTGCACGCGCTCAGCTCGCGCAGCGTGCGGCCGGTGAGCTGCCGCGCCAGCCGCGCGACGGTGTGGGGGTGCACGCCCAGCCGGTCGGCCACGTCGGCCCAGGCGAGCGCCGGCTCCTTGAGCGCCGTGGCCCGCAGCAGGAGCTGCCAGTGGAGGAAGTCCTCCAGCCGCACCGGCGCCTCGCGGCCCACGGCGGTGCGCCACTGGTTCCAGAGCGTGCGGCGGTCGCAGCCGCTCAAGCTCGCCAGCCGGCCGACCGTGCAGATCGGCCGCTCGTTCTCGCACGCCAGGGCCAGCGCCTGGCGCAGCCGCGGGGGGAGGTGTCCCGCCTGGCGCAGCGCGGCGGCCAGGGCGGCGCGGGCGCTCCGCGCGGATTCGGGTGAACGGGAGACATCGGCGGACAGGCGCGGTGCGTCGCCCTGGCCGCGCGGGGTGAAGCGCGCGGCCGCCGAGGGCGGCTGGGCCGGTCGCGCGCCGAAGTGGAGGACGCCCGGCGAGCGCGCCGGCGTCGGTTCGGGTGCTGGCGTGCCCGTCCGGGCCTCTGGGAGGGTCACGGGCCTTCTCCTGGGTGGGGCGTGGTGGGTCGGTGCGGCCGTCGCCGGCCGTGGATAGAAGTTGGCCTTCCGCGCGCGGCGGGCGTAGGACGAAGGGGCGAACGTGCCGTTCCATGGAGCGGACGGACGCGAATCGCGGGGCGAGTGTACCGGGGCAGGGGCGCCGGCGCCCCGGCGGGGGCGGCTGAAGTCGTTCACAGCGCCATAGTTGTCTCTCCGGGTGGACACGGGCGGACACGAGGAGAGGGCCGCGCCCCTTCTCGCGGGCGCGGTGCCGATTTCGTTCAGCCCGGCCGTGGGCCGGCGAGCTCGTCGCTGCCGGCGAGCGTTGTAGACTTTCCCAGGGAACCGACCGTTCGCGTTTCCCCCGAAACCCTCGTGATCCGGTCCCGGCGCGCTGAGGGAGGGTGGTCCCGTCCGAACGACGGGCTTGCAGGGACGGACGCCCGGGGCTAGCTTGCCCGACACAGAAGCGAGGGGGGCCATTCGGAAGCCGGTGTGAGTCCGGCGCGGCCCCGCCACTGTAAGAGGCCCGGCGAAGTGTTCCGCCGGCCCGGCCCGCTCAACCGCCACTGGGAGATCCTCCCGGGAAGGCGAGCGGCAGCTGCCTCGAGCCAGGAGACCGGCCCCTTTCGCTCCCGCGCACACAACCCCTCGCGGGAGGGGAGCGGGGTCGATCCGGCGGCAGGCGGCGCATCTCCTCTCTTCCCGGTCCGTTTTCCGGGCGCCCGTTCCGCAAATCGCACCCGTTCCTCCCGTGAGCCATGGGAAGGACGGGTTTCTTGTTGCCACCCTGGTCCCACCTCCGACGCCCGGCGCACGCCGCCGCCTTCCTGGCCGCGGCGGTGCTCGCGCTCGCGTCGTGCTCGGACGACCGGCAGCGTCCGGCGGCGGAGTCCGCGGCCGAGGGCGCGGTCTCCGTCGTCGACGACGCGGGGCGGACGGTGACGCTCCCCCGGCCGGCGCGGCGGATCGTGGCGCTGATGCCGAGCGCGACGGAGACGCTCCTGGCGCTGGGCGCCCGCGACCGGCTGGCGGGGCGCACCGACTTCGACGCGGGAATGGGGATCGACTCGCTCCCCTCCGTGGGCGGGGGGCTCACCCCCAGCGTGGAGACCATCGTCTCGCTGCGGCCGGACCTGGTGATCGGGTGGGAGACGGAGGGCCCGGCCGCGCTGCGCGACCGCCTCACCGGGGTGGGGATCCCCGTGTTCGCGGTGAAGACGGAGGACACCACCGACGTCTTCCGCGCCATCCGCAACCTGGGGCGGCTCACCGGGCTGGAGCGCGCGGCCGACTCGGTCTCCGCCTCCCTGCGCGGCGAGCTGGAGGCCGTGCGCCGCTCGGTCGAGGGCCGGCCGCGCCCGACGGTGTTCTACGTGGCCTGGTACGACCCGCCGACCACCGCCGGGCCGAAGACCTTCATCACCCAGCTGATCGAGACGGCCGGCGGGAGCCCGGCGTTCCCCGACGCGACGGCGCTCTGGCCGAACGTGTCGCTGGAGGAGCTGGTGCGCCGCCAGCCGGACTTCCTGGTGGTCCCCGACGCGGGCGCGGGCGGCGCGCGGGTGGCGGAGCTGCGCCGTACGCCCGGGTGGCGCGAGCTGCGGGCGTTCAGTGAGGGCCGGGCGGTGACGATCCCCGACCGCGTGGTCAACCGCCCGGGCCCGCGCATCGGCGAGGCGGCGCGGGCGCTGCGCGACGCCCTGCACCCGGAAGCGGCGCCGCGATGAGGCCCGCGCTCCGCCTGCTGCTGCTGGCCGCCGCGGCCGCGCTCGCGCTCCTGGTCGGAGTCCGGGTCGGCGCGGTGCCGCTCTCCGTGCGCGAGGTGGTCGACGGCGTGCGCGGCGCGGGCGACCCGGCCACCGTGGCCATCGTCCGCGGCTTGCGCCTCCCGCGCGCGGTGCTGGCGGCGCTGGTGGGCGGGAGCCTCTCCGCGAGCGGCGCCACCTTCCAGGCGCTGGTCCGGAACCCGCTGGCCGAGCCGTACATCATGGGCGTCTCGGGCGGGGCTGCGGTGGGCGCGGTGGCGGCGATCGTGCTCACCGGGTCGCTCGCCTCGGGCGGCGTGGTGGCGCTCTTCGCCTTCCTGGGCGCGGTGCTCGCCGTCGTCCTCGTCTTCCGCATCGCCGCTTCCGTCGGCCGCACGCTCGACACGCGCATCCTGCTGCTGGCGGGCGTCGTCGCCGGCGCCTTCTTCAACGCCTGCATCCTCCTCGCCCTCACTTTCGCCGAGGCCGACGCCTTCCGCTCGGCGATGTTCTGGATCATGGGGAGCCTGTCGGGGGCCACCTGGCGCTCGATCGGCGTCCTGGCCGCCGCGTTCGTCCCCGCCGTCGTCGTCCTCTTCACCCTCGCCCGCCCGCTCGACCTGCTCGCCGTCGGGGAAGAAACCGCGGCGTACCTCGGGACGCGCGTCGAGCGCACCAAGCTGCTGGCGTACGGGACGGCGTCGCTGCTCACCGCGGCGTCGGTGGCGGTGAGCGGGGTGATCGGCTTCGTGGGGCTCGTGGTCCCCCACGTCGTGCGCATGCTGTGGGGCGGCGGCCACCGCTTCCTGCTCCCCGCCTCGCTCCTGCTGGGCGCCGCCTTCCTGGTGCTGGCCGACGCGCTCGCCCGCACCGTCGCCGCGCCGACGGAGCTGCCGGTAGGGGTGGTGACGGCGTTCGTGGGCGTGCCGTTCTTCGTCTACCTGCTGCGCCGGAGGACGAGTTGAGCGGGTGGAGCTGCCAGGGCGCGCGCTACGGCTACCCCGGCGCCTCGCGCCCCGCGGTGGACGGGGTGACGCTGGAGGTGCCGGCGGGCGCGTGCACGGCCGTGCTGGGGCCGAACGGCTCGGGGAAGTCGACGCTGCTCCGGCTGCTGCTGGGCGTGCTGCGGCCGGACTCTGGGAGCGTCGTCTTCCAGGACCGGCCGGTGGGCGAGTGGGGGCGCGAGGAGATGGCGCGCGCGGTGGGCGTGGTGCCGCAGGGGGAGGAGACGGTGTTCCCGGTGACGGTGCGCGAGCTGGTAGCGATGGGGCGCTACCCGCACCTGGGCCCCTGGCGCCGCGAGCGCGACACGGACCGGCAGGCGGTGGAGCGCGCGATGCGCCGCTGCGACGTGCTGGCCTTCGCCGGGCGTCCCCTGTCGACGCTCTCGGGCGGCGAGAAGCAGCGGGCGCGGCTGGCGCGGGCGCTGGCGCAGGAGCCGGCGGCGCTGGCGCTCGACGAGCCCACGGCCGCGCTCGACGTGAGCCACGAGATGGCGATGTTCGAGCTGCTGCGCGACCTGGCGCGCGCGGGCACCACCGTCCTCCTGGTCACCCACAACCTGAACCTGGCCGCGCGCTACGCCGGCCGCCTGGTGCTGATGGACCGCGGCCGCGTCGCCGCGCAGGGCTCACCGGCCGAGGTGCTCACGCGCGAGACGGTGGAGCGCGTCTACGGCTGGCCCGTGCGCGTGGTCCCCCACCCCGGGCCGGGGCCGGACGAGGGCGCGCCGCAGGTGGTCCCCCTCTCCGGCGAGGCGTGCGCGGGGATGGAGCACTTCCGGGAGGACTCCCATGCGGCGTAGCGGCCTCCTCCTCCTGCTGACGATGGCGCTCGTCGCGACGACGCCGATCCCCGCCGCAGCGCAGTTCCCCGGCGAGCTGGCGGGCACCGTGCGCGACGCGGCGACCGGCGCGCCCGTGGAGGCGGCTTCCGTCGAGCTGCCGGCGACGGGGCAGGCGGCGCGCACGGACGGCTCCGGCGCCTTCCGTATCCGCGGCCTGGAGCCCGGCGCCTGGCGCGTCCTGGTCCGCCGGGCGGGCTACGCGGGCCGGGAAGTGGGGATCGAGGTCGAGAACGGGCGGACGGCGCGGCTGGACGTCGCGCTGCACCCGCTCCCCGTCGCCCTCGACCCCTTGCGCGTCTCCGCCGCGCGGGAGACGGCGGAGGGGACGCGCTTCACGCGGGCGGAGATCGAGGCGTCGGGGGCGCGGACGGCGGCCGAGGTGGCGGAGCGCGCGCCGGGCGTCGTCGTGCGGGAGGCGGGGCCGACGGGGGCGCGGACGATCAGCATCCGCGGGAGCGCGCCGGACGCGGTGCTGGTGCTGGTGGACGGCGCGCCGCTCAACGACCCGGTGAGCGGCGAGGCCGACCTGAGCGCCGTCCCCGCGGGGTCGATCGAGAGCCTGGCCGTGCTCCCCGGCGCCCGCGCCGCGCGCTACGGCCCCCGCGCCCAGGCCGGCGTGGTGCTGATCGAGACGCGCGCGGCCGGCGCGCGGCAGTCGGCCGAGGTCTCGGCGGGGACGCTGGGCGAGTGGGCCGGGCGCCTGGACGTCGGCGCGCGCACGGGCGGGCTCGGCTGGAGCGCGGGCGGGCACCTGCGGCGCGTGGGCGGCGAGTTCGACCACCCGCGCGACGTCAACGACCCCACCGTGGTCCGGCGCGAGAACGCGGACCTGGGGGAGTGGAGCGCGTTCGGCGCGCTGTCGGCCCGGACCGGCGGGGGCGAGCTGCGCGCGCGCGGCGGGTGGGACGCGCTGGAGCGCGGGCTGCCGGGGATGGGGCATACGCCGTCGCCGCACGCGCGGCAGGAGATGGGGCGCGGGCGCGGCTCGCTCGGCTGGCGGCGCGCGGCCGGGAGCTCGTCTCTCGGCGCGCTCGTGACCGGCGCCGTGCAGCGCGTGCGCTACGCCGACCCCCAGCCGCCGTTCGGCCTGGCGTACGACGACACCACCCGCGTCCGCTCGCTCACCGCGCGCCTGGATGCGGACCACGCGCCCGCGGGAGACGGGTGGCTGCGCGGCCTCGGCGGCGGTGTCGAGGGCTCGCTGCAGCGGGTGGACGCCGGCGCGCTCGGCGGACAGGCCCCGCGCACCCGCCGCGACTTCGGCGCCTTCGTCCACCTGCTGGCGGGGCGGACCGCCGGCGCGGCGGACGTGACCTTCTCCGCCGAGGGGCGCATCGACCGCGACGGGGTGACGGACGACTGGTACCTCAGCCGGTCGCTGACGCTCGGCGCGGGCGCCGGCGCGCTCCGGCTCCAGCTCGCCAACCGCAGCAGCTACAGCCCGCCCTCCCTCGGCGACCAGTTCTTCCGCGAGGGGGTGGGCGTGCGCCCCAACCCCGACCTCGGCCCCGAGCGCGTCCCCGGCGAGTGGGAGCTGGGCGCCTCCTGGTCGCCGTCGCTCCGCGGCCTCGACCTGACGGCGTCCGTCGCCGCGTACACGGGGGACGTGCGGGGGATGATCGTCTGGCTCCCCGACTTCGCCTTCCGCTGGAGCCCGCGCAACGTGGACGTGGACCGCCGCGGCCTCGACGCGCGCGCCGAGGCGGCCCTCCCCGCCGCGGACCTGCGGCTGGTGGGCTCGTGGTCGGCCGCCCGCATCGTCTACGACTCCACCGGGGCGGGCGAGGCGGTGCAACTCGCCTACCGGCCGCGCCACTTCGGCTTCTTCTCCGCCGAGTGGTCGCCCGGCGCGTGGCGGGCGGGCGCGGCCGCGCGCTACACGGGGCTCCGCTACCCCGCGGCCGCCCGCGTCAACGCGCTCCCCGGCTTCTGGAGCGTGGACCTGGACCTCGCGCGCGAGTGGCGGATCGGCCGCTGGGCCGCCGAAGCCGCGCTGCACGTCGACCGCCTCTTCGACGAGACCTCGTCGCTGATCGCCGGCTTCCCCGAGCCCGGGCGCCGGCTCCGCCTGGACCTGCGCGTCCGCCGCGCGGACCTCCCCACTCCCTGAAACGACCGGGAAGAAGATGAAGATCGCCAGAAGCCTCCGCCGCCGCCTCGCCGGACTGCTCGCCGTCCCGGCGCTCGCGCTCTCCGCCGCCTGCGACAACCCGGTGGACAACACCCCGGACCCCGGCTACCTGGAGGTGGTGCTCAACAGCGTGGAGAACTCGCTGACCATCTTCCCCGCCGAGGGACCGGCGCCGGCGAGCGTGCGCACCATCGGCCTGGGGCCGCAGGGCTCGCCCGTGGGGCTGGCGGCGCGCGGCTCCGTGGCCGTGGTGCCGATGGGCGTCTACCCGTTCGCGGCGGTGGTGGACCTGGGGGTCGGCGCGGTGCTGCGCCAGGTACCGCTCCCGGCCAACTCCGGCGCCACGGGCGCGGCGTTCGTGACCGACCGCATCGCCGTGGTGGCGAACCCGAACCGCAACACCGTCTCGCCGATCGACGTCGTCGCCGGCACGGCGAGCCCCGAGGTGGCGGTGGGGACGTACCCGCAGGCGGTGGCGTCGGACGGGAGCCGCGTCTACGTGGTCAACGCCAACCTGGTGAACTTCTCGCCCGCGGGGCCGGGGAGCGTGACGGTGCTGACCAGCCAGTTCCAGGTGGTGGGCACGGCGCCGCTCACGGGCCTCAACCCCTCCGCGGCGGTGATCCGCGGCAACCGGCTGTACGTGCTGAACTCCGGACGCTTCGGGCAGGGCGACGGCTCGCTCTCGGTGGTGGATCTGGCCACGCTGCGCGAGGAGCGGCTGGTGACGGGCTTCGGCGAGTTCCCGGGCTCGCTGGCGGTGGGGCCGGACGGGAACCTGTACGTGGGCGTCTACGGCACCGGCGTCCTGGTGTGGGACCCCGACACGCGGACGTTCGTCCGCGGGCTGAACAACCCGCTGGTCCCCGGCGGCTCGCCCCCGGTGTCGGCGGTGGCGTTCGACGCCAACGGCAAGCTGCACACGACCAACCCCGGCGACTGCCGCACCGCGGGCGCCGCGCACCGGCTCACCCCCTCGGGCACCCTGGAGCGCACGGTCGCGACGGGCATCTGCCCCTTCGCCATCGCCTTCGCGACGGTGCTCGAGAATTAGGGGAGAAGGACGGCCGGGCGGTGGTGGATTCGGACCGGGATCGGCGCGGGTGCCGGGGGATCGGGCGAATGAATTCGCTGCAACAACCACACGAAGTCCGCCTTCGCGGACTACCGGCTGTCGTGTGGGAGGGGGTGTCGTGCGCGGATCCGGCATCCGTGTCTGCGATTGTGCTCAGCCGGGCTCGGCGGCGGGGACGAGGGTGCCGTCGCGGTGGTGCCGCTCCTGGTTGAGGACGTAGTCGCGCGCCTGCGGGACCAGCCTCCTGGATACCGTGAACGCGCCGTAGCCACCCTGCCACTTGAAGGGCACCCGCAGCTTCTGGGTGATCAGGTGCGAGGTGGAGCCCTTGACCTGCTTCACCAGGGCCGCGACGGAAAGGGTCGTGGGGATGCGCGCGAGGAGGTGCACGTGGTCCGCCACGGCGCCGAACGCGACCACCTCCACCTTCAGGTCCACGCACTCGCGCCGGATGGCGGCGTCCACCACGTGCCGCAGCTCCGCGTCGAGCAGCGGCAAGCGGTCCCACGTCGCCCACACCAGGTGCACGTAGAGCTGGGTAAACGGTTCGCGCATCGGAAGTCAGGGTGCGAGGATGCCCGATGGCGCGCGCCGGAACCCGACCACGCGCATGAGCTGGTAGTCCGCGAAGGCGGACTTCGTGTGGTTGTTGCAGCGAATTCATTCGCCCTTCACCGCAGGTCGAGCCTTGCCCTCTCCCGAGCCCGTGGTCATCCCCCTGCGCGACAGGCGCGAGCACTTCGCCGCGGCGCTGGAGCTGCTGACGCAGGGGTTCGCCGCGTTCACCATCCTCAGTGCGGGACTCGACGCCCTGCGCGCGGCGGGGGCGGACCGCACCCTCGGCTACGTCGAGCTCGCGGCGGGCGTGCTGCTGTTGGGCGCCATCGTGCGCGAGGTGCGCGCGCTGCGCCGCGGCGAGGGGCAGGACGCGGCGGTGAGCTGGGTGAACCTCTTCGCGGCCGCGGTGATCTTCGTCGAGGTGTGGCAGCGCGTGGACGCGGGCGGGAAGTTCTCGCGCCCCACCTTCCTCACCGGCGTGATCACGCTGCTGATGGGCTTCGTCCAGCCGCGCCTGGTGCAACGGCGGGCGCGGAAGCGGCTGATCCGGATGGACGGGGAGGGAGTCGCCTACCGCGCCGGGCCGCTGCGCCGCTTCGACCTGCAGTGGAGCCAGGTGGAGTCGGTCGCCCTCGAGCCCGCGCGCCTCCGCTTCCACCTGGCCGGCGGCAGGAAGCGGTCGATCAACCTGCGGTTCCTGCACAACGGCGCCGAGGTCGCCGCGGCCGTGGCCGACGCCGCGGCGCGGGCCGGAGTGCGCACGCTCGGCCCGGCCGCGAGCGTCGCCACCGCGCCGGACCCCTCGCCGCCGCCGGGTCCGGCCCCCGTGCACGGATGTGGCCTGCGCGCACCACTCCCCCGTCAGCGCGACAGTCCGTAGTCCGCGAAGGCGAACTTCGTGTGGTCGTTGCAGCGAATTCATTCGCCCGATCCACCTGCCGATCCGGCCCGAGCCCGATGAAGCTCCACGTCCTCAGCGACCTGCACACCGAGTTCGCGCCGTTCGACCCGCCCCACACGGACGCGGACGTGCTGGTGCTGGCGGGCGACGTGGGCACGGGGACGAAGGGGCTGGCGCTCGCGCGGGAGTGGGCGCGCGGGCGGCCGGTGCTGTACGTGGCGGGGAACCACGAGTACTACCGCGACGCGATCCCGAAGCTGGGCGAGCGCCTGGCGGCGGAGGCGAAAGGGTCGGGCGTGCACTTCCTGGAGAACCGCGCCGTGGAGCTGGGCGGCGCGCGCTTCCTGGGGTGCACCCTGTGGACGGACTTCGACCTGTACGGCGACCGGATGTACTGCGCCGCCCAGGCGCGGGCCGCGATGAACGACTTCCGGCTGATCCGGAAGAGCCCCGAGTTCCGCCGCTTCCACCCCGGCGACGCGCGCAGCCTGAACCTGCAGAGCGTCCGCTGGCTGCGCGAGGTGCTGGAGATGCCGTTCGCCGGGCCGACCGTGGTCGTCACCCACCACGCCCCCAGCCTGCGCTCGGTCAACCCGGCGTACCGCGACCACCCCGTCACCGCCGCGTACGCCAGCGACCTGGAGTGGATGCTGGACGGCTCGGCCGCGCTCTGGATCCACGGCCACACGCACTACTGCGTGGACTACGAGCTGGGCGGCACGCGCGTGCTCAGCAACCAGCGCGGCTACCCCGACGAGCCCGTCGCCGGCTTCGACCCCGCGCTGGTGGTGGAAGTCGCGGCCGGGAGATGACGCCGCCCCGCTCACGTCATCTCCGGCCCATACCGAAAAAAGCCTCACGCGGAGGAACGGAGGGAACGGAGAACACCAGAGATCCTCCGTTGACTCCGTTGACTGCGTGTGAGGCTTTTCGGTATTCGGATCTCGATTTCGAACGACTCCCGGCAAAGCACTATCAGACGGCGGCCTGCACCTCGGTCTGCGGCCAGCAGCGCTCCTCGCAGGTGTAGCCGGGCGTGTCGCAGCCGCAGATGGTGCAGCTCTCCACGCTCCCGCACCCCGGGCAGCTCGCCGACGGGCACTGGCATTCGCTCTCCAGCGTCTCCTGCGCGCGCACGGTGCCGCGCGCGCCTGCGTCCTCCGTGGTCTCGAACGTCTCGACGGTGAGGGCGTCCAGGTCCAGCGTCAGCTTGCGCATCGGTGCCTCGCGGAAATGGGTGATGGGGATTACGCCAGGCGCCGCAGCAGCTGCAGCGCGTCGCCGGCGGCGGCGCCCGCGGCGGTGTTGTCGAAGATGCACCAGGCCGGCCCCGCGCGCGAGAGCGGCCGCAGCCGGGCCGCGAGCGCGTCGAGGAAGTCCGGCGTGTACGCCGAATAGTACGTCCGCGGCGAGCCGTGCAGGCGGAAGTAGGCGAGCCCGGCCCAGCCCCCCGGCGCCGCAGCCTCGGGCACCGGCGCGGGGTCGGCCGCCACGCGCGCGACCCGCTGCGCCGCGAGCAGCGCCTCGGGCTCCGCCCCGAACCACGACGGGTGCCGCGGCTCCAGCACCACGTCGCCGCCGCAGCGGCCGCGCAGGAGGGCGAAGAAGCCCGGGGCGGTCGTCGGATCGAACGCCAGGCTGGGCGGAAGCTGCACCAGGAGCGGGCCGAGCTTCTCCCCCAGCCCGCCGGCCTCGGCCAGGAAGCGCTCCAGCGGCTCCGCGGCGCCCACCAGCTTCCGTTTGTGCGTGATCTCCTTCGGCAGCTTGACGGAGAAGCGGAAATCCAGCGGCGTGGAGGCGGCCCACCGCTCGTAGGTGGAGCGGCGGTGCGGCCGGTGGAACGACGAGTTGATCTCCGCCGCGCCGAACACCCGCGCGTAGCGCTCCAGGTGGCTCCCCTCGCCGGGGAAGCGCGCCGCGTGATCGCGCGGGACGGTCCACCCCGCGCACCCCACGCGCACCGCCGGCCCCTCCGCGCCGTCCATCGTCATCCCCCGATCACCTGGCTCGCTCCGCCGTCCGTGGCCTGCGCCGGGTTCGGATGATGCGAGGAGCGTGCGCCCGTTCTACCTTCCCCTCGCCGACGCCGCAATCGACCCGCGCCCAGCCATGCCGCCACGCATCCCCGTCCGCCGCGACCCGGCGCTCGCCGCCCGCCTCGTGCGCACAGAGCCGCTGCGCTACGCGGCCGGCGCCGACCCGTCGCTCGACCGGCCGGCGCACGTGCGGGCGGCCTCGGGGCTCACGCGCTTCGGCGGCCGCATCGCGGTGATCCAGGACGACGCCAACTTCGTGGTGCTCCTCGACCCGGCGGGCGGCGGCGCGGACGTCGTCACCCTGCCGGCGGGCGAGGGCGGGCTGCGGCAGTTCGACGACCTGCGCGGCAACAAGCGCTTCAAGCTGGACCTGGAGGCGTGCGTCGCCGTCGCGGACGGCGGGGAGGAACTGCTGCTCGCCTTCGGCTCCGGCTCCACGCCCCTGCGCGAGCGGATCGCCGTCCTGCGCGACGCGGGGGGCGCCGGGCCCGGGGTGCGGGTGGTCGACGCCTCCGCGCTCTATGCCGGCCTGCGCGCGGCGCGCGGCTTCTCCGGCAGCGAGCTGAACGTCGAGGGCGCGGTGGCGCTCGGCGGCGTGCTGCGGCTGTTCAACCGCGGCAACGGCGCGCCCCGGGGCGGGCTCATCCCGGTGAACGCCTCGTGCGACCTCGGCCTCTCCGCGCTCCTCGCCTACCTGCGCGACCCAGCCGCCTCGCCGCCGCCCGCGCCGGAAGACGTCGTCCAGTACGATCTGGGCGGGCTCGGCGGGCTGCCGCTCACCTTCACCGACGCGGCGGCGCTGGGCGGCGCGGTCCTCTTCTCCGCGGCGGCCGAGGACTCGCCCGACGCCGTGCGCGACGGCCCGGTCGTGGGCTCCGCGCTCGGCGTGCTGGACTCGGACGGCGGCCGCTGGGCACCGGTGACGCGGGAGGACGGGACGGCGTTCGACGGGAAGGTGGAGGGCGTGCTGCCGCGCGGCGACGCCTCCGCCTGGGTCGTCATCGACCGCGACGACCCGCTGTCGCCGTCGGAGCTGGGGGAGGTGGTACTGGAGGGAGCGTGGGTGATCTCGTTACCCGGGTTGCATAGAAATGGAGACTTACCTGGCAAGTCTCACTGACCGGTTTCTTCGAAGACTTTACCTTAGTCGTGGCCGAACGCGAAATTCGACCGATTTAGCTAAATTCTCTGCTTGACCGCTTCCGAGTTGTGACGTGAATTGGCAATGCGAATAATTTATGAAGGGCTCGCGAGTGGGACGATGCTCAACATCACTATCATTGTTCCGAACCGCCTTTACGGTAAACTCCACCAACCCAGACTCATCTGGCCATTGCGGTGGATGGCCGTAGCCTCTCCGTGACCGTTCAACCGTACTGAACCGCGCAAGATCGCACGACAGTCCCTTACGATCACGAAAGAACGCTGGTTTGATGCTTCCGTCAGCATATAACTGGTCTCGTTTGTAGATTGATCTCCAAAGTATTTCTCGATCAGGAATCGGTCCAGGAACCTCTTTCCATAGGCGTTGAAACACACGCCTAACTAACCAGCCAAAGAAGCTGTTCGACCAAAAGAGGCCGTGAAAAGCTGCGGACTTCCTCGGATGCGTTTCCATCGTCCTCTCGGTAGACGTAAACCTCTCGGCTGTTAGGATAGAGTGTGAGAATCAGCCGCTTCGACTCTGTCCTAATCTCGATATCCAAGGATCCATCACTTGCGGGCCCGGTCGTCAACTCTGTCGGAAGTACTCCAGCCTCTGCAAAGAAGGCTGCTGCTACTCTGATAATCCTGATGCTATCGTCGATCAGCTTACGCGCAAATGGCTCCCCCGAATAGCCATCCCACCCGCGCCGATACCGGGCGTAACGCTCCAACTCAGCCACTGCAGCGGACTTCATCTGCTCCAATCGCGCTGCGGCTATCGATTCGGAGTGGAAATTGATCGTAGCGCTAAGCAACGGAGTAGTGATCGAGAGATCATGAGGAGTTTGTATAGTCAGTTCACCGGGTAGGTGAGCGTAGGAAACTGGTAGCTCCTCAATGAAATCGTGGATCGCCACGTCGGTTTTAGGCTCAGCGGTTATTGGCATAGCTCTTCTCTCCTCCCATGACGGAATGCCGGGTCTCGTTAGTGATCATCTCCTCAAAGGCTCTCGAGGATTCATCGTGAAGTTTCTCGAGTGCCTTATGTAGACTCAACTGCGCTTGAACGAGATCGTGAAAAGTAGAACGGATCTCGGCTGAGACCTCCGCTTTCACTCGAACTTTGAACCGAAACTGTCGATTGAACCCATCTTCTTGTAGAATCCCGCGTCCTAAGGTGATATCAACTGCCTCCGTGGACTCACTGTACCACTCCGGAAGGAATTTACCCCCGCAAGCGAGGTATCGACCAAGCCTATAGCCTTGTCGAGGCACACGAAGTCTGTCAATCGTGTTTAGAGATAGGGACTCGACTTTTCGAGATACGAGCGGGTCGGGGAGAGTGTCGTGTGCTGAGGAAAACAGGTCCCTGAAAGCATCCCAGCCGGGATATTCACCTACTAGATTTACAACAACCACATCTTCGGAGAGTTGAACGAGCCGTGACCGATCCTTAGTCCAGCAGCGAATCCGCGGCACATTCGAGTGGGTAACTTGTTGCTCTTCGGCATCAACGGCAATGAGTCCGACCTCTCCAATCTCGACCTCGGAAAACCCGATCTCCTTCAGTCGTGGTACAACATCGAAGAATTGATCGGGAGGAAAGCTACCAGACTCAAAGTGGGTTTCAGAATAGATTTCGATAAGGATCGGCTTAACATAACTCACAGTCAGCTCTCTCTCGCTCACAAGGTAGACCTCGACCAGTCTTGCTGGTGCGTAAGGATAGCATTCACGTATCCGCGTAAGCAAGACAGGTGGTAATCTTCTCACCGATTTTTCACGAGCGCGAAGCCTCTCTCGTTAGAGGACCTTTGTCTCCCCCTTTGGCTGTCGGAGTGGGATAGTGGTGGTTAAACAGGACCGTGGGCCTAGTGAGTTCAATATCCTCACATGAAGGAACGAGAAAGCCCGCCTGCGCACATCGCGGAGGCGGGCTTTTGATGCGTGCACTTGTTCTACTCGCTACCAGCGCGGATCCTCCGCGAAGAGCGCCTCCACGGCCTCCTTCGAGAGGGGCCGGGAGAAGAGGTAGCCCTGCCCGTACTCGCAGCGCAGCGTGCGCAGCTCCTTCAGCAGCTCCTCCGTCTCCACCCCCTCGGTGACCACCGCCACCCCCAGCGCGTGCGCCAGCGCCACGATGGTGCGCACCAGGTGCAGCGCGTCCTCGCCCGCGCCCGGGCGCACGAACGAGCGGTCGATCTTGAGCGCGTCCAGCGGGAGGCGGTGCAGGTAGCCCAGCGACGAGTAGCCGGTGCCGAAGTCGTCGATGTGGATCTGCACCCCCAGCGCCTTCAGCCGGTGCAGCGTGTCGGTCACCGAGTCGGTGTGCTGCATGATCACGCTCTCGGTGATCTCCAGCTTGAGCGTCCCGCGCGCCACCCCCGTCCCGCGCAGCACCCGCTCCACCCGGTCCACCAGGTCCGGCTGCGCGAACTGCTTGGCCGAGAGGTTCACCGCCATGGTGAGCGGCGCCCGGCGCGCGCCGGCCCGATCCTGCCAGCGCTTGAGCTCGCGGCACGCCTCCTCCAGCACCCAGATCCCGATCGGCAGGATCAGCCCCGTCTCCTCGGCCAGGGGGATGAAGTCGTCGGGGAGGATCAGCCCGCGCTCGGGGTGCTCCCAGCGCGCCAGCGCCTCGAACCCCGCGATCCGCCCCGTCTCCAGCGACACGATCGGCTGGTAGTGCACCCTCAGCTCGCCGCGCTCCAGCGCCCGGCGCAGGTCCATCTCCAGCCTGAGGCGCGTCATGGCCGCCGCGTGCATGTCGCGGTCGAACACCTCGTACTGCCCCTTGTGCGCGTCCTTGGAGCGGTACATGGCCAGGTTGGCGTCGCGCATCACGTCCTCGGCGCGCTCGTAGCCCGAGTAGCTGAGCGCGATCCCGATGCTGGCCCCGGTGAACACCTCGGTGCCGCCCACGTCGAACGGCCTCGCCAGCGCCTCCTGCACGCAGGTGGCCGCGCGCGTGGCCTCGCCGATCCCCTCGATCCCGTCCAGGAGCAGCGCGAACTCGTCGCCGCCGATGTGCGCCAGCAGGTCGTCGGCGTGGCGCACGCAGCAGCGCAGCCGCTCGGCCACCTTCCCCAGCAGCTCGTCGCCGGCGCGGCGGCCCAGCCCCTCGTTGACCACCTTGAAGCGGTCGAGCCCCACCATCACCACCGCGAAGCTCGCCTCGCCGCGGCGGGCGCGCTCCACCGCCATCTCCAGCCGGTGGGTGAAGAGGCCGCGGTTGGGCAGCCCCGTGAGCGAGTCGAAGAAGGCGTTGCGCAGCAGCTGCCGCTCCAGCTCCTTGCGGCTGGTGATGTCTTCGCAGCAGGTGACCAGCCCCACGGGGCGGCCGCGCGAGTCCTTCACCACGTCGGAGCGCAGCAGCACGGGGAAGAGCGAGCCGTCCTTGCGCAGGTTCACCGTCTCGCGGCTCCAGCTGGTGACCTCCTCCAGCCGGGTGCGCTCGATCGGCCGGGCGTTCTCGGGCGGGGCGAAGATGCGGCCGTGCTTGCCGCGCAGCTCCTCGATGCGGTAGCCGTGCATCCGCGCGTCGGCCGGGTTGGTGTAGAGGATGCGCCCCTCGACGTCGGTGATGGTGACGCCGATCTGCATCGTCTCCACCGCCTTCTCCAGCATGCGCAAGCTGAGCCGGCCGCGCGTGGGGCCCAGCGCGCCCACGAACGTCGCCTCGGACGCGCCCGGGTTCGCCCGCCGCTCGATCACCAGCGCGGCGAAGTCGGCCAGGTGGTCCAGCAGGTCGATCTCCTCGTCGGTCCAGGCGCGCGGGCGGGTGTCGATGGCGCAGAAGCTCCCGGTGACGCTCCCGTCGGCGGCGCGGATCGGCACCCCGGCGTACGCCACCTCGCCCATCCACACCACCGGGTTCTCGCGCACCAGCGGGTGGATGCGCGCGTCCTCGATCAGGAGCGGCCGCCCCGAGCGCACCGCGTACTGGTCGAGCGAGCGAGCGAGCGGGGCCTGGCGCCGCGCCCTCCAGGCGTCGCCGTTGCCCTCGGGGCTCGAGACGGGGCGCTCGCCGTCGACCAGGGAGATCAGCGAGACGGGGACCTCCAGCATCCGCTCGGCGAAGGCGGCCAGCCGCTCCAGCGTGGCCTGCGACGCGGGGGCGTGCGGGCCGAGCGCGGGGATGCGGATCGCTTCGGGGCTCGTGACGGACATTGGATCGGCGGTGTGGGGGATCACGTCCCGGCAGTGCTGCGGACGCGGACGCCGGCCGGAGCTCGGGCGCCGGTGGATCGCTCTGTCAGGGTGATGCGGTGGGGCTGACGACTCGGTCCGGCGCCGCGTCACACGCTGGTGAATACCGTATACGGATTGCAGCCCGAAAGACGACATTCGGGGTTGAAGTGCACTGCGGGACCGCGACCGCGTGGCGTGCAGCAACCGCTTGGACGGAAACGACTTCCACCAGCTGCGGACGGCTTCCGACGCCGACCCCGTGTCATACCGCCGGGCCGGCGTCCGTCGTGTCGGTCGATGGGTCGTTCCGGTGAAACGGGGGCGCTGTAGAGCAAACGGCCGGCCAGGGTGCGCGCACGGCGGGATCCGCGCGGGGACAGCAAGATCGGGAGGCGCTCTCCCCGGCGGCTCCGTTCGGTTTTTTTCCAATGCAGGAAGATTCGATACAGCGCTACGACGGATGTTCCCATCCTTTTCTCCCGGGTGCGAGCTTTCGACGCGGCCGTGCCGCGCTTCGCCGCCGGTGGATTGCAGGACGCCGCCGTGTTTTGCACGAACCGCCGCAATCCACGGCAGCGGCTCCGGACGGCCCGCGGCGGCGGAAGATCCATATTGAGAAGACCAGAATCACGCAGAGCAACAGAGTCAGCGGAGAACGACGTGTTCTCCGCTGACTCCGCTGCTCTGCGTGAGGCCGGCTGTTTTCCGGTCTTGGATGACTGACGCCAGATCCGGAAGATCAGTTGGTATCCGGCGTCATTCTGAGGCCCGGCCACACCGGACCAGCATCCGCACGGATCGTCGCAGGGCCGAAGAATCTTCTCACCCCGGCAGGTGGGTTGGGCGCGGTAGCGGCGCGGATGCCCGCTCGCTTCACCAACCGTCGTCCATCCGGATCTCGTACGACGCGGAGCTACGAAAAGAGGGCCCCCGCGACAATGCGGGAGCCCTGTCTCGTCCGATGGTGTCGCCGGCTACGCGCCGCCGATGCCCGGTCGCGGGCGGATCCGGGCGGCGGGGCGGGCGGCGGCGCGCTCCTCCTTGCGCGCCAGCAGCTCCAGCTCGCCCAGCAGCGTGTCGTCGCCCGCGCGGCTCTCGCCGAAGAGGCCGTCGGGGTTGGTGCCCGCGCCCTTGGCCGCGCCGTACAGGTTCAGCCACAGGTCGATCTTCTCGCCCAGCGCCAGCACCGAGTAGAAGAAGCGGCTGCGGCGCCTGCCGGTGAACAGCATGAAGATGAGGTCGACGCAGAACGCCAGCAGCCCCACCTGGATGAGGACGACGTCCTTGAGGCCGTCCAGCAGCAGCTTGACGTAGAAGATGGCGGCGTCGCGCACCAGCACGAGCGGCGACGACACGTGGCGTTCCTCGAGCATCTCTCCTCCCAGCTTTTCGAAATCCACTCGCCCCTCCGGCGCGGCGGTGCGGCCCGTACGGCCCGCCCGCGCCCCGGGTTTCGGCGCGTGCAAAGAGTGAATGGCCCGGCGCTCAGGCGCCGGCGTCGTAGCGCTTGAGGCTCTGCATCAGCGAGCTGTCGGCGGCGCGGGCGCCGGGGACGCCCTCCAGGTGGCGGCGGACCAGGTCCAGCAGCGCGTCGTCGGCCGCGTGCACCTCCCACACGGCGCCGTCCACGCACGAGAAGTGGAGCGCCGCCGCCGAGGAGAGCAGCGCGTGGGCGGCCTCGGGCGACCGGGCGGCCCAGTAGCGCTCCAGGAAGGCGTCGAGCCCGCCCACCGGCGCCGCCAGGGCGAAGAAGTCGGCCCAGTCGTCCAGCAGCGTGTCGGCCACCGCCTCCAGGTAGGCGCCCTCCACCAGGCGCCAGTCGTCGCGCTCCTCCAGCACCGCCCGCTCGGCGGCCCTCAGCTCGGGGCTGGCGAAGTCGCCGCGCGCCTCGTCGTAGTCGCGGTACCAGTCGTCCGGGAAGCGGAAGACGTGCGGCTCGGCGTGCAGCACCCACCGCCAGCGCCGGAAGTGCGGCTTGAGCGGCGCGAACCACCTCGCGAAGTCCGACACCCCCGCCGACACGAAGGTGGCGCCGGAGCCGCGCGTCGGCGGCGAGCCGGTCTCGGGGGTGCCGGAGCGCAGCGCGGCGGACTCGGGCGGCCGGGAGATGCGCAGACCGTTCATTGCCTTCGGAGAGACGGCGGTCGTGGAGCGCGAAGGGGAGAGGCGGGTCGAGGCCGGAAGGAAGATAAGGTGTTGCGGGAGAATGCGGAAGGAAGACGGCGGGGGAGCAGATCCGGGCCCGGGTAATCTCGGCGCGACGTGTTTTGTAGGGGCGAGCATGCGAGTCCGAGCGCTGACAGCGTCCGCGCGAAAGACCGCCTGCCGCGCGCGAGCCGGCATCCGCCGGTCGGGGCATGCCTCGACCCTGCGGATCACCCGATCAGGATCGCGAAGAGCTTCAGCAGTCGGCGGCGAGGCCGGCGCCGAGGCCGCCGAAGAGGGGGAAGAGCGCCAGGTTGGCCTCGTTGTCCGGGTCCCCGGCCACGCCGCTGGCGACCAGCACGCCCACGAGGGAGCCGAGCAGGCCGCGGCCGAAGCGCTCGCCGTGGCCGCACCTTCCGCCACGGTACCGGGGCATCGCCGCGCCGAGCCCGCCGCCCACGACGCCGCCGAGCGCGGAGCCGAGGACCGCCCCCACCAGCCCGCCGTCCTCACCCCCCTCGTTCAGCGCGGTGCCGCCCGCGTACGCGCCGGCCACCGCCCCGGCCACGAACCCCAGGCTGCCGGTGGCGCTGCGCGCGGCGATCCGCTCGGCCGGCGGCCTCCGCTTCACGCCCGCGCTGTCCGGCACCGTGTCGCCCGGGAGGAGCGTGGCGCGGGGAGCGGTCTCCAGCGCGGCGGTCCGCTGCTGCGCGGCGGCGGGGGCGGCGGCCAGGAGGGCGAAGGCGAGGGGGAGGAGCCGGAGGCGCATGGGAGGACCTCGACGGAAGGGTTGCCCGGCGGGCGCGTCAGCAGTCGGCGGCGTAGGCGGCGCCGACGCCGCCCATGACGGGGACGAGCACCATGGACCGGGTGGCGCCCCCGGCCAGGCTGCCCACCAGGGAGCCCAGCAGCCCCCGCCCGAAGCGCGCGCCGAAGCCGCACTCGCGATGGTACTCGGGGATCGCCGCGCCGAGCGCCCCGCCGAAGAGGCCGCCCAGCGCCGCGCCGAAGATGGCGCCCGTCAAATCCTCGACGTCGCCGTCGATCCCGTTGCCGGTGAGCGCGGCGCCCGCGTACCCGCCGCCGAGGGCGCCCGCCGCCCACCCCAGGCTCCCCGCGAGGCCGCGGACGGCCATCCGCTGCGAGCGCCCCGCCCTGGCCGGCAGGGTGTCGCCGGAGAGCCCCGTGTCGCCCGAGAGCACCGTGTCGCCCGAGGAGAGCCGGACGCGCGGGGCGGTCTCCAGCGCCGCCGTCCGCTGCTGCGCGGCGGCGGGGGCGGCGGCCAGGAGGACGCAGGCCAGGGGGAGGACGCGGAGGCTCATGGGATTCAGCAGTCCGCCCCCAGCGCGGCGCCGAGCCCGCCGGTGACCGGGATGAAGAGGAGCGGCACGGCGTCGTCCGCGCTGCTCGCGAACGCCAGGCCGACGGCGGTCCCCACGGCCGAGCCCAGCAGCCCCCGCGCGAAGCGCGCGCCGAACCTGCACTCGCCGCGGTAGCTGGGGAGCGCCGCGCCCACCGCGCCTCCCACGGTGGTGCCGACCAGGAAGCCGATGGCCGCATCGTCCAGCCCGTCCCACTCGCCCTCGCTCTCGCCCTCGAGCGCGAGCCCGGCGAAGACGCCCCCCACCCCTCCCAGGAGCCACCCCAGGCTGCCGCCCGCGGTGCGGATGGCCAGCCGCTCGCCCCGCCGCATCGGCCTGACCGCGGCGGTGTCCGGCACCGTGTCGGCCCGCAGGACCGGCGCGGCGGGCGCGGTCTCGAGCGGCGTCGTACGCTGCTGCGCGGCGGCCGGGACGGCGGCGAAGAGCGCGAGGGCGAGGGCCGAAAATCGCGGCTTCATCGAGATCGAGAACACGGAATGGGCGGGAACGCGGTGAGCGGCAGGACAGCCCGCGGCAAAATGGACCCTGCGAGCTCGCCGAAAAACGGACTGCCTTCGGGACGGCACGACCAGCGGACGCGGGGTCCGGTCCGCGCCTGAAGGCTCAAGTACGAGAACGGTCGACTGACGAAGATCGGGACAGGTTCAGCATCGCCACCACTTTCGCACTTTCGCACTCACGCACTTTCGCACTTCAGTGCCGCACGTCCACCACCAGCCGCGACGGGTTCTGCAGCTCCAGCACGCGGAAGGGGCTGCGCGCGGCGACGCCGAAGACGAGGTCCACGTCGCCCTCGAAGTCGCAGGTGAAGGCCATCTGGCGCAGGACCGGGAGGTTGTAATCGCCCTCGCGCATGGACATGGTGGCGTTGCCGTCGTCGTCGTGGGCCTGGGCGGTGCGCAGGCGCACCAGCAGCCGCCCCTCGCCCGCCACGGCGACCTCCTCTCCCGAGCCGCACTGCGTGGCGGGGCCGTCCAGGTACTCCACGTGCCACCCCGGGAGCGGCGCGCCGGGGCCGAAGTCGATCACGATGCGGTCGAAGCCCTCGTTCCGGGCCGCGCGCATCCCGCGCACCGTCGCCACCACCTCCGGGCGCTGGAAGTCCAGCTCCCCCGTCGTCCACTGCCCCGTGGGCGCCCTCGGCTGGGTGTCGCGCGCCGCCGCGGCCGGGAGCGAGTCGCTGGAGAAGGCGGGGAGCCGCCCCTCGTCGCGCGCGGACGCCGAGTCGCCCGCGCTGTCGGCGCCGGCCTGCTGCAGGCGCCGCCGCTCGGTGGCCTCCTTCAGCTCGCCGCCGCTCCCGCACGCCGCCAGGGCCACGATCCCCATCGCCGCCGCCCACCACCCGCTCGAGCGTGCCCGCATCCGCCTCCCCCGGCTCAGGTGTGCACCGCGGGGGCCACGCGCGCCCCCCCGGCGTAGACGTTGAAGCGCCCGCCGCGCAGGAAGCCCACGAGCGTGACCCCCGCGTCCTCGGCCAGCTCGACGGCCAGGCTCGACGGCGCCGAGACCCCCGCCAGCACGGCGGCGCCGGCGCGCGCGGCCTTCTGCGCCAGCTCGAAGCTGAGCCGCCCGCTCACCAGCACCACGCGCTCCGTCCACGGCAGCCCGCCGGCCAGGAGCGAGGCGCCCACCAGCTTGTCCAGGGCGTTGTGCCGCCCCACGTCCTCGCGCACGGCGAGCAGCTCGCCCCCGGGGGTGAAGAGCGCCGCCGCGTGCAGCCCGCCCGTGCGCTCGAACACGTCCTGCGCGGCGCGCAGCTTCTCCGGCAGGGAGACCAGCACCTCGGGGGCTACGGAGACGTCGCTCTCCACGCGCGCGCATGCGGGCCCCAATGCCGCCTCGATGGAGGCCTTGCCGCAGACGCCGCAGCTGGACGCCACGTAGAAATTGCGCGCCAGCCGGGCGGGGTCGAACGCCGCGCCCGGGGCCAGCACCACGTTGACGACGTTATAGCGCTGCTCCGCCTCCACGCAGTAGCGGATGGCGGAGATGGATTCCGGACCGTCGACGAGCCCCTCCGAGAAGAGGAACCCGGCCGCCAGCTCGAAGTCCGCCCCCGGGGTCCGCATGGTCACCGCGACGCGAGTCGCGGCGGATTCCGGAATACGCCCGCCGCGCGCGTCCTCGGCGCGGACGACGCGGATCTCCAGCGGCTCCTCGGTGGCGAGCGCGTCGGTGCGCGCGCGCCGCGTGGGGCCGCCGTCCTCGCCGACGGAGACCCGCTCGACGGTGCGGCGGACGGTGCTCGCCCTGCGCTCCGTCATGCCTCGACCGCGACGGGCTCGGGGGTGGGGCCGGCCGTCCCCTGCCCCCCGTCCCCCGTCTCCTGGTTTTCCACCAGCCGCTCGTCGCGCCCCACCACCCGCACGGGCGAGGTCGCCGGCGCCACGGTGACGGGGACCAGCTTGGCCGCGGGCTGGTTGCTCTCGCGCGCCGTGGACCCCAGCGGCACCAGCACGTTCAGCTCGGGGAAGTAGCCCGCGCAGGAGCCGCGCGGGAGGTCGTACGGGTGCGCCCGGAGCCGCGGGGCCAGGCGCTCCACGCCGTCGCCCCAGTGCGAGCGCACGTCCACCTCGTCGCCCACGCGGATGCCGCGCGCCTCCATGTCGGCGGGGTGCATCAGCAGCACGCGGCGCGCGCCCCTGATCCCCCGGTAGCGGTCGTCCAGGCCGTAGATGGTGGTGTTGAACTGGTCGTGCGAGCGGATGGTGAAGAGCCTGAGCTGCCCCTCCGGCAGCCGCACCCGCGGCATGGGGACGACGCGCAGCTCGGCGCGCCCGCTCGTGGTCTTCCAGTCGCGGTGGGCGGCGCCGTTGTAGAGGACGAAGCCGCCCGGCTCGCGCACCCGCTGGTTGTAGCGCTCGAAGCCGGGGATCGTCTGCTCGACCAGGTCGCGGATGCGGTCGTAGTCGGCCACGAGCGCGTCCCAGTCCGGCGCGCCCTCGGGGAAGAGCGCCTTCGCCAGCCCCGCGACGATGGCCGGCTCGCTCTTCAGCTGCGGCGAGGCGGGCCGGTTCTTCCCGCGCGACATGTGGACCACCGACATCGAGTCTTCGACGGTGACGAACTGCGGTCCCGACGCCTGCACGTCCACCTCGGTGCGCCCCAGGCACGGCCAGATCATCGCCTCGCGCCCGTGCACCAGCGCGCCGCGGTTGAGCTTGGTGAGCACGTACACGGAGAGCTCGGGAGTCCGCATCGCCCGCTCCAGCAGGGCGGTGTCGGGCGAGGCGGAGAAGAAGTTGCCGCCCATGGACATGAAGAAGCGGATCCGCCCCGCCTCCATGGCCCGGATCGTCTCCACCACGTCGAGCCCGGCGGAGCGCGGCGGCTCGAACCCGAAGACGCGCCGGATGCTGTCGAGGAGCGGCGCGCCGGGGGCGTGGTCGATCCCCACGGTGCGGTCGCCCTGCACGTTGCTGTGGCCGCGCACCGGGCACGCCCCCGCGCCCGGGCGGCCCACGTTGCCGCGCAGGAGGAGGAGGTTGGAGATGGAGACCACGTTGTCGACGGCGTTGGGGTGCTGCGTGAGCCCCATCGCCCAGCAGACGATGGTTGCCCGCGAGCGGACGTAGACGTCGGCCGCGCGGCGCAGCTCCTCCTTCGCCAGCCCCGTCTCCTCCTCGATCTCCTCCCACGACGTGGCGTGGAGGTCGGCCACCAGCTCCTCGAGGCCCGAGGCGTGGGCGCGCAGGAAGCCGTGGTCCAGCACGCGGCCCGGCGCCGCCTTCTCGGCGTCGAGCACGTGCTTCATGATCCCCTTGAGCACCGCCACGTCGGAGCCGGGGAGCGGCTGCAGGTACAGCGTGGCGATCTGCGTGGCATGACCGAGGAGCGTCGGGGCGACCTCCTGCGGGTGGATGAACGCCTCCAGCCCCCGCTCGCGGAGCGGATTGATGGCGACCACCTCGGCCCCGCGCCGCCGGGCCGCCTGCAGCGCGATCAGCATGCGGGGGTGGTTGGTCCCCGGGTTCTGGCCGATGACGAAGATGGCGTCGGCCTTCTCGAAGTCGGCCAGCTGGACGGTGCCCTTCCCCACCCCCAGCGTCTTGCGCAGCCCCACGCCGCTGGACTCGTGGCAGAGGTTGGAGCAGTCGGGGAGGTTGTTGGTGCCGTACTTCCGCACCAGGAGCTGGTAGAGGAAGGCGGCCTCGTTGCTGGTGCGCCCCGAGGTGTAGAACGCCGCCTGGTCCGGGTCGGGAAGACTCTTGAGCACCTCGGCCGCGCGCGCGAACGCCTGCTCCCACCCGATCGGCTCGAAGCGGGGGGAGTCGGCGCGGCGGATGAGCGGCTGGGTGAGGCGGCCCTGCTGCTCCAGCCAGTGGTCGCTCTCGGCCAGCAGCTCGTCCACGGTGTGGCGGAGGAAGAACTCGGCGTCGGCGCGCTTCGAGGTGGCCTCGGCGGCCACCGCCTTCGCGCCGTTCTCGCAGAACTCGAACACCGAGCGGTGCTCGGGCGACTCGGGCCAGGCACACCCCGGGCAGTCGAACCCCTGGTGCTGGTTCATCACGCCCAGCGCCCGCGTGCCGCGCAGGAGCGCCTTCTCGCGGGCGAGCTGGCGCACGGTGCTCACGATGGACGGCGCCCCGCCGGCGGGCTTCCCCGGGGCGGGCGCGGCAGTCGGGCTCGGGTCGGAGTGCGGCGGCCTGGACATCGGCGGACCACGCGGGCGAAAGGCTCGTAAGGGGTTGCCACGAAAGGTGTCCGCGCGGAGCGGGGGTCGCAAGGGGGTGGGGCGAAGTGCGGAGTGCGAAGTGCGAAAGTGCGAAAGTGGCGGCGGAGATCGTGTGCTTCGATCGGCGGAGGCGCGGAGGCGGGGGGCCCTCTCCCTGGCGCCTGAGGCGCCTGTCCCTCCCCCAAAACAACCTGGGGGAGGGACTTCGGCGCTGCGCGCGACGAAACCGGGCGCGGGGCGGAGTGGGTGCGCGATTGAAGCCTCGCGGGGTTTGCGAGGCTTTCTGTAGTTGTAGCCGCGGCTTTAGCCGCCTTTCTCGGTGCGGCGCATGCGCGACGGAACCCCGCGTGAGGGATGCGCGCCCGACAGGGCCGGGACGCCGCCGCCACAGGGGTTTCGTGGCGGCGGCGGCCCGGCGCGGTTGGGCACAGTCGTATCGTGCCCTACCGCGCGCGCAGCCCGGCCCGGAGCGCAGCGGAGGGACACGCCCAAACAGCAGTGCGAAGTGCGAAGTGCGAAGTGCGCAGTGCGAAGTGCGAAGTGCGAAGTGCGAAGTGCGCCGAAGCTGGTCACTTCGCGCTTAGCACTTCGCGCACTGAAAAAAGCGGAGCCCCGCCGGGAAGCGGGGCTCCGCCGAAACTGCGCTCCGGCTACCCTACCGCTGCCGGCTGGCCCGCAGGGCCGCGGGGGGCGGTGGCGCCGGGTTGTTGGTGACTACCAGGACCGTTTCGAAGCCCCGCCCCGTGAGGCTGGCGGTGCCGAACGTCGCGATGTTCCCGGAGAAGTCCTTCAGCCGCAGCGAGCTCACGGTCCAGTTCCCGTTCTCCGAGCCCTGCGGGATCACCACCAGGCACTCCCAGGTGCCGCTGGCGTCGGTGCCGCTGATCCGCGGGCAGTCGGCCACCGTGATCGTGGTGGCGGCGCTCGGGCTGGTGAACGACACCGAGACGCTGTCCACCCCGGAGCCCGGGTCGCTCGCCGTGACCAGCACGGTCACCGTGTCGGGCGCCACGTCGATGTCGAAGACGGTGTCCGGCGAGAAGCTGAAGTCGACCAGCGACGGCGGCGAGCTCTCGGCGGAGCCCACCACCTCCAGCTCCACGAAGAAGCCGGCCCCCGTGAGCGCGGCGGTGTTGAAGACGGCGGTGTTGTCCGCGTTGTCCGTGAGCGTCACCTGCCGCACCGTCCAGGTACCGTCCAGCGCGTCCTCGGGCACGATCACCTGGCAGGAGTAGGTGCCGTTCTGGGCGGTGCCGCTGGTGAGGGTGCAGGCGCCGCTGGACAGGATCACCCCGCCGCCGCCCGGGCTCTGGAACTCGACCGAGGCGCTGCCCACTCCCGCCTGCGCGTCGGTGGCCGTCAGGGTCACGGTCACCGTGTCGGGGGCGTTCTGCACGTCCACCGAGTCGGGCGCGAAGGAGAACGCCGTGAGCGAGGGCGCGGTGTCGTCCTCGTTGCTGAGCACGTGCAGGTCGGTCTCGAACCCTCGGGCCTGCAGCGCGGCCGTGTCGAAGATCGAGTCGTTGCCCGCCTTGTCCTGGAGCGCCACCTCGGTCACGGTCCAGTCGCCCGCCTCCACGAACTGCGGGATCACCACCGGGCAGGTGTAGGTGCCGTTCTTCTCGGTGCCGCTGGCGAGCGTGCAGGCGGAGTTCACGGCGGAGTTCTTGTCGGTGGGACTGGTGAGGAAGATCGAGAGCGAGCCCACGCCCGCGATCGGGTCCGTCACCGAGAGCGTCACGATGGTGGTGTCGGGGGTGGAGGTCACGTCCACCGTGTCGGGGGCGAAGGAGAAGGCCGTGAGCGACGGCCCCGCCGCGTCGGTGACGCCCCTCACCAGGACGGTCTGCGGGAAGCCCGCGGCGCGCAGGTCCTCGGCCGAGTACACCCGCACGTTGCTCTGCTGGTCGGTGAGGACCAGCGAGTAGATCTTCCAGCTCCCCGGGTCGCTGAACTGCGGCACGCTGACCGTGCACTGCCAGGTGCCGTTGCTGGCGGTCCCCGCGGTGCGCAGGCATCCCGCGTCGCCCACGAAGAAGCCGCTGGGGGTGATGAAGGTGACGGCGCTGATCACCGTGGCCATCCCCGAGGGGGTGGTGCCGCCCGCGTCGGTAGCCGAGAAGGTGACGACCACCGTCGACGACGAGTCCGCCCCGGCCACCACCCGCGGCGTGATGGAGAGCGTCGTGAGCGTGGGCGGCGTCTGGTCGGCGGCGCCGGCCGGGCTGGTGGTGAACTGCGTGTACCCCGTGCGGCCCGGGCGCGAGGTGCTGGTGGCGATGATCCGGGTGGTCCCCACCGCCACCGCCGTCACCAGCCCCGTGGTGGGGTTCACCGTGGCGATGGACGGGTCCTGCGAGCTCCAGGTGATGGTGTCGGTCCACAGCGTGCCGGCCGCGGTGCGCGGCACCCCGGTGAGCTGCACGGTGCCGCCCACCGGACGCGAAGGGTGCGCGGGGGTCACGTCGATGTAGCCGTCCTCGCGCGGCATCGGCGCCGAGACGTACACGATGAAGGAGAAGCCCTCGACGCCGGGGGAGAGGTGGAACTTCCACTCCTCCGGCCCGCTGGTCTCGTTCTGCCGCAGGATCCCCACGTAGCGGTAGAACGGCTGGTTGGTGGCCGTGAAGGTGCCGGTGTCGGGAGTCACCACCTCCACCGTCCCCGAGCCGGCCGTCACCGTGGGCCCGGAGTGGAAGAAGATCTTGTTCCCCCCGGCGTCGATGGTGGTGCTGTCGGTGGTGCCGATCGGCTGGAACATCAGGTTCTGCAGCGTGACGTCGGCGCGCAGCGTGTCGACGTCGAACGACACGTTCGTGGAGGTCAGCCGCACGAACAGGTTCTGGCCGCCCACGATCACGTCGCCCCGCGCGTTGGAGCTGGCCACGGGCACGTCGCAGGTGAAGCGCTTGGAGGCCACGCTCACGTGGCACTGGACCGCCGCCAGCACGGGCGGCGGGGGCCCGACGGCGCCGTCGCGCAGCAGGGGGTTGCGGTCGCTGCACGCAGCGAACACGGCGGCCCCGAACGCGAGCGCCACGAAGAGCAGTCGGTTCAGGCCGGCTTGGCGGTTGGGTCGCATAGGCCAGGAGGAAGCCAGCGGGACGGAAGGCGCCGGGGGCCGAACGGCAGGCCCGGCGGGGAGGAGTGTCGAATATGGTCGGCCCGCAAGGGCGTCGCAAGTCTGTCGATCCGCCGCGGGCAGCAGTTTGTCCAGGAAACGGCTCCCCGCACCCGTCAAACGTTCCCCGCCCCCCGGATGGACCGCTTGGGCGCGCGCCCCGGGAACGGTTGTTCAGGGCACTTCCCGTGCGCCGGGCTCCGCCACGAAGGCGGCGAGCGCGGCCAGCACCGCCTCCGGCGCGTCGCGGTGCGGCGAGTGCCCCGCCCCGGGGAGGAGGAGCGCGCGCACGGGACCGGACACCCCGCGCCGCACCGCCTCCACCTGCCGCGCGGTGCCGTACTCGTCGGCCTCGCCCTGGACCACCAGGACGGGGACCTCGATCCGGGGGAGGTGCTCCTCGATGTTCCAGGCCCGGAACTCCGGCGCGAGCCAGATCCCGGTCCAGGCGTCCAGCAGGGCGGCGGTGTTGGCGCCGTGGTGCCGGGCGAAGCGGGCGGGGAGGTCCGTGGTGCGGCACGCCTCGGCCAGCCGGGCGATGCTCGCCACCGTTACGTCCTCCACGAACACGTGCGGCGCCAGGAGCGCGAGCGCGCGAAGGCGCGGCGAGGGGGCGCTCCCGGCGTGGATGAGCGCGATCGACGCCCCGTCGCTGTGCCCCACCAGCACGGCGTCCCCGACCCCCGCGGCGTCCAGCACCTCGGGGAGGACCTCCGCCTCGCGGTGCATGAAGTCCACGCCCCAGGGGCCCGGCCCGGGGTCCGAGCGCCCGTACCCGGCGCGGCTGTAGGCGAGCGCGCCGCACCCGGTGGCCTGTGCCGCCCGCGCCGGGAAGTCGCGCCAGAGCGAGACGGAGCCCAGCCCCTCGTGCAGGAAGACGAGCGTGGGCGCCCCCTCGCCGGCCGCCGCCCAGCGCGCGTACTCCAGCCGCTTCCCCCCGGCGCGGAGGAAGCCGTCCTCCCTCACCGCCGCCGCCCGTGCGGTCAATCCCCCCTCGAGAGCCTGTCCTGGACGAACGCCTGCACTTTCGGGAAGCAGAAGTACTCCAGGTGGTTGCAGTCGTCCGTGTCGCCCAGGTCGCAGCAGTCGGGCTCGGGATCGGAGCGCGCGGGGCCGAGGCTCGCCATCCCGTCGAAGGGGACCACCAGGTCGCTGGCCTTCTCGCCGAACACCAGGCCGGCGATGCGCGCCAGCTCCTTGTCGGGAAAGCCCGCTCCCGCGCCGAAGCTCGACCGGACGTAGGAATAGCGGCCCATCCGCTCCGCCGCCGACGCGTTGAGGATTTCGATCAACCGGTTCCCGGGCCGCAGCGTCTCGACGCCGGGTAGCCCCACTACCGGCGCCACGGCGGACTGCGCCACGCTCAGGAGCAGCTGCATGACGTGGGTCCTGTGGGTTTCCGGCGGCGCCGCCGCGTCCCGCCGCTGCAGCGTCAGGGTGGAGAACATCGTCAGCAGGTGGGCCAGCTTTTCCCTGCGGGCGAGCTCCGTGCCCTGCAGCGCACAGCCAACGAAGACCACCTTGTGGATGGTGATCTCCTTCGCATCGAGTTGAGGGCGGACCTGGGGATGTTCGAGTAGCGCGCGCGTCACCAGCCCGCCCCGGCTGTGGCAGATGATGTCGAGCTGCGCGCGCCGCGGGAGGAGTTCGACGAGCCTCGTTGCGTTCGTGACGGGATCGACCGTGACCGTGTAGTGGTCGTATCCGAACACCCGCCCCGGGTAATGTTGGTGCAGGAACTTCAGCAGGGGCGCCGTTCCGCGGGTCGTACAGCGGGAGGAAGATGAACCCGAACAGCCGGTCGAAAAAGCCGTGGATCAGCAGCACCGCGCGCTCCCCGGACGGGAATTCGCCGGGGTTCAGCACGGGCCCGTCGAGGGTGAAGTTCGGAGGGACGAGCTTGATGCCGTCGGTCTTGGTCGCACGCTCGATCGCCTCGGCCGCCTCGAGCGAAAAGTCGGCCAGCCTGACGAGGACGGCATCCCGGCGCTTTTCCTTCCAGTTCCGCAGCCACACGTGGAAGCCCGTATTCCCCTTCTCTTCCACGTGCGGAAGGTGCCACTGCATCACTCCGGTGTCGCCGCGGCTGACCCCCAGCCACTCCGGGTCCGCGTCTCCGGGAGCCAGCACCTTCCGGACGGCCGAGGCCACCATGAGCGCGGTCCCGACGGCGGGGCGCAGGACGTAGTCGATGCGGTCCCGTACGTCCACGCTGCGGAGCGCGGCCTCCAGCTCCGGTGTGAGCGCGTCGGGGCGCGGGCCGCTGTCCACGCGCTGCTCCCGTGGCGGGCGCAACAGGCTGGCGGTCCGATTCGCCAGGTCGACGACGTTCGCCTTCAGCTTGCCGAAGAGAGGGAGCCGGGGCATAGGGACCTCCGGGAAAGAGAGGAGCGGCGCATGAACGCGGTGGACGGAGCCTGCCTGTCAATTGATGGACACCGGCGGACGGCTGCGCAGCTCCGGAGCCCGCGCCGTCTCCGCCTCACGCCTGGTCGTGTCGAGCGGCGGCCGGTGGTCGGCGCCGGTGCCCGCCCCGGGTCGGTTGAAGCCTCGCGCGCGCCGAACCCACGGCGGCACCGAGCCGGCCGGCGAGGCTTTCTGCCGTTGTAGCCGCGGCTTCAGCCGCCTTCGACCCGCGCCGCCGGCACCGCCAGCGGCAGCAGGGCGGCGGCCGCGAGCGCCAGTCCGGCGCCCGTGAGGAAGGCCGCCTCGGGGCTCACCCCCTGCCAGAGCGCGCCGAAGAGGATGCTGGCCGGCAGCGCCGCCAGGCCGATGGCGAAGTGGTACGCCCCGAAGGCGCTCCCCCGCGCGCCCACGGGCGCCAGCGCCGCCACCAGCGCCTTCTCGGGCGCCTCGGTGAGCCCGAAGAAGAGGCCGTAGACCGCGAAGAGCGCCCACGCGTGCCACTCGGCGCCCGCCACGGCGAAGGCGGCGTAGACGGCCGCGTACACCAGCCACCCCGCCGCGATGGCGGGCCGCGGCCCCACCCGGTCCGCGAGGCGCCCGCCCACCACGCTCCACGCCGCCTTGCTCACGTGCAGCACCCCCCACAGCAGCGGCACCAGCGCCGCCGCCACCCCCAGGTCGCTCGCGCGCAGGAGGAGGAAGGCGTCCGAGGCGTTGCCGAGCGTGAAGAGGACGAGCACCCCCAGGTAGCGCGGCAGCACCGGCCCCAGGTCCTTCAGCTTCGGCAGGGGCGGCCGGTCCGCCCCCGCGGCCGCGGCCACCGCGCGCGGCGGCTCGCGCACCTTCCACAGCACCACCAGGAGGGTGACCAGCCCGGGGACCAGCGCCAGGCCGAAGACCAGGCGCAGCCGCCCGGGGAGCAGCAGCAGGAGCCCGGCGGCCAGCAGGGGGCCGGCCACCGCGCCCGCGTGGTCCGCCGCGCGGTGCACCCCGAAGGCGCGGCCGCGCACCTCCGGCGCCACCGACTCGGCCAGCATGGCGTCGCGCGGGGCGGTGCGCAGCCCCTTCCCCACCCGGTCGGCGAAGCGGACGGCCAGCACCTGCCAGGGCGCCGCCGCCACCGCGATCAGCGGGCGGCCCACCGCGGCGATCCCGTACCCCCACGCCACCAGCGCCTTGCGCCGCCCCACCCGGTCCGCCACCCACCCGCTCACCAGCTTCAGCAGGCTCGACGCGCTCTCCGCGACCCCCTCCACCACCCCCAGGAACGCCGCCCCCGCGCCCAGCGTCCCGGTCAGGAACAGCGGCAGCAGGGGGTAGATCATCTCGCTGGCCGCGTCGTTCAGGAACGAGACCACGCTCAGCCACAGCACGTTGCCGCGCAGCACCCCGCCCCGCGGCGGCGAGGCCTCCCGCGCGCTCACCGGCATCCGCCACCAGAAGCCGGCAAAAGCTTTTTCTCACGCAGAGTCAGCAGAGTCACGGGAAGGGTTTTCTCAGCTAACTCTGCTGACTCTGCGTGAGGCCCGGGGGTTTTCGGGCATGAGAAGGAGAGGCCGGGCGCAGGAAGCGGACGAAACGGCGTGTCCTTCCGCCGGGCGGCGAACGAGACCGTTCCCCGGCGAGGAGGAACGGACGTACTGTAGAGGAAGACCGGGACCGAATCCACCGGGAGACGCCGATGCGCCACGTGACCCCCTGCCTGCTGGCCGCCCTGCTCGCCGCGGCCCCCGCCGCCGCCCAGGACGGCGCCGCCGCCGACACCGCGCGGATGCGCACGGGCAGAACCTACACGCAGTGGTTCTACGAGGGGAAGACCGACACCCTGTGGGCGCTCTTCACCCCCGCCATGCGCGCCGCCGTCCCCACGGCTGCACAGCTCGCCGCCGCCCGCGAGCAGCTCGCCGGCCAGCTCGGCGCCGAGGCCGCCGTCGTGCGCGAGAGCGCGCGCGAGGACGACGGCATCGTCACCTACGTGCGCGTGGTCCGCTTCCAGCAGGGGCCGCAGCTGCAGCTCCGCTGGTCCACCGACCGCGAGGGCCGCATCGCCGGCTTCATGGTGCGCCCCCACCGCGACGCCGCGCCCAGCCGCTTCCTGGACTACGCGACGAAGACGACGCTGCGGCTGCCGTTCGAGGGCGAGTGGTACGTCTTCTGGGGCGGGCGCACCGAGGAGCAGAACTACCACGTGATCGCCGCCGACCAGCGCTTCGCCTACGACTTGGTGGTGATGCGGGGCGGCAAGACGCACGACGGCGACGGGAGCGCGCTGGAGCAGTACTACTGCTTCGGCCGGCCGATCCTGGCGCCCGCCGCGGGCACCGTCGTCACCGCAGTCGACAGCCTGGCGGACCAGGCGCCGGGGCGGATGGACCGCGCGCACCCGGCGGGGAACCACGTGATCCTGGACCACGGAGGCGGCGAGTTCTCGCTGCTGGCGCACTTGAAGCGGGGGAGCGTGGCCGTGCGGGCGGGAGAGCGGGTCGAGGCGGGGCGGAAGCTGGGCGAGTGCGGCAACAGCGGCAACACCAGCGAGCCGCACCTGCACTACCACCTGCAGAACGCGGGCGAGTTCGGGCGCGGCGAAGGCCTCCCCGCCCAGTTCACCGGCTACGTGGCCGACGGCCGCCCCGTCGAGCGCGGCGAGCCGGTGAAGGGGCAGACGATCCGCCCGCGCTGAGCGGACGGGCCCGGGGCAGAAGACGAGGCAGACGCGAAAGGCCCCCGCCGGGCCCGGGCACCGGCGGGGCCTCCCGCGTGCTTCAGTCGAGGATCAGCAGGGCGACGATGACGCCGATCGCGATGGCGGCGACCAGGTACCACCAGCTCGTGCTGCCGAGCTGCGCCTCGCGCCCCTCGCGCTCCGCCTGGGCGGCCTGCACCTGCTGCCGGATCTGCTCCGTGGTGAGGAACAGCGACGGCTGCGGCACCGGCTGCGTGGGCGCGTCGGCCACCGGCGCCTGCGCGGCCTTCACGGCCACCTGGGCGGGCGTGGCCGCGGCGTCCGCCTGCTGCTGGGCGAGAGCGGGCCCCGCGCACAGCACGAGCGCGGCGGCCAGGATCAGCACCTTCCGCATGGGTCCTCCCGGTTCTGAAGATTTGTACGATCACCCCGAGGGCACACAGCGCCCGCGGGCAATGCAAGCTTCGTGCGCCCCCCGGTCCCATCGCGGCCGCCCGACGCGCGGGTGCCTGAAGACACCCGCTGGAACCACGGAAAGCCTCGCGAATCCCGCGAGGCTTCAACCGCGTCTCGCTCCACCTTGTCAGTCGCGCGGGGGAGGGGGCCTCCCGGCGGCTTCGCCGCCCGAAACGGGCGAGGCAGGCCTTAGGCAGGCCTCGCCCCTACGGGAGCGTGGGATCGCGCTCGGGGCCGCCCGCCGCCTCCGCCTCGCGCGCCAGGCGGACGACGACGTGCTCCAGGCGCCGGTGGTCCGCGGTGAAGTGGTGGCCGCCCCTCAGCTCGACCACGGTCACCGGGGTGCCGCGCAGCGCCGGGCAGACCGTCATCGGGTCGCCGCGGCCGTAGACGCAGAGCACGTGGAGGCCCGCGAGGCCCTCCAGCTCGGGACACGTGGGCAGCGTCGGCGCGCTGGTGGGGCCCCACCACTGCTCCACGCGGAACTGGAACACCGCGTCGCCCGCCAGCGCCAGCAGGGCCACGCCGGCCACCCGCGCGCGCGTGTCGGGCGGGAGGCGGTTGACCAGGAAGGGGAGCACGTCGGCGCCCATCGAGTACCCCACCAGCACCACGCGCGCCTTCCCCCAGACCCGCGCGTAGTGGCGGATCAGCCGGTCCAGGTCCGCCGCGCCCTCCTCCGGCGTCTTCGGGCTCCAGTAGTAGCGCAGGCTGCTCCACACCGCCGCGGGGAAGCCCTCCCGCGCCAGCTCCCGCCCCAGCCGGTCGCCCAGCCCGCGCACCGGCCCGTCGCCCGTGAGCACGACGGCGAACACCGCCCCCTCGCCCGCCCCGCGCCGCGCCGGCATCTCGCGCACCGGCAGCGAGCGCACCGGCGCCGCGGAGTCCCCCGGCACCAGGGGGACGCGCACGCTGCTGCACCCCGTCGCCACGGACAGCGCCGCCGCCGCCGCGGCGCCCCCGAGCCGCCTCGCGACGAACCCGCGTCCGCGCCGGGTGACGGATCGGTGGCGAGCAAGCTCTCGCGCCGGGAGCAACCCACGCGCGGCGGCGAGTAGATCCCTCGGGTCGCTACCGCGCCCCTCGGGATGACGCCGATGCGGATCGCGGGTCCCTCGTTCGGCCCGAGCCTGTCTCACGCGCTCATCCGATCACTCTCGCACTTTCGCACTTTCGCACTTTCGCACTCGCACTTCGCACTTCGCACTCGTCGGTCATCTCCTGAAAATCCGCCGGTACCCGCCCGCGATCAGCGCCGACACGTCGGCCATGATGCGCGGCAGGTTCAGGCCGCCGGGGTAGGCCAGGTAGCGCGGCTCCCACACGGGGTGGAACTTCTCCTTGTAGGTCCGGAGTCCCTGGAAGTTGTAGAGCGCGCCCCCCCGCTCGAAGAGCCAGCTCCCCACCCGCGTCCACACCGGCGCCAGCGCCGACATCTCCAGCCCCGACAGCGGCGCCATCCCCAGGTTGAAGCGCCGGAAGCCGCGCTCCTTCCCCCACAGCATCAGCTGCAGCAGGAGCACCTCCATCACGTTCTTCGGCGCGTCGGAGCGGTAGCGCATCAGGTCCACCGAGAGCTCCGTCCCGTCCGGCCCCGGCCACACCGTGGCGAACGCCACCAGCCGGTCCCCGTCCTCCACCAGCGCCATCGGGAAGCGCCGCAGGTAGTCCTCGGCGAAGAACCCCAGCGAGAACCCCTTCTCGCCCGCCGCCTTGCCGCGCAGCCAGTCGTCCGACACCTCGCGCGCGCGCGCCAGCAGCGCCGGCACCTCCCCGGGCGGCGCCACGCGGAACGTCATCCCGCTGCGCGCGAAGCGGTTCAGCACCAGCCGGAAGGGCTTGTTCTCCGCCCCGTCCAGCGAGAAGGCGTCCAGCGGCACCCACGCCTCCTCGCCCAGCTTCACGAAGGTGAGCCCGAAGTCGGCGTAGCGGTGCAGGCTCTCCTTGGGCACCTGGTAGAAGACGGGGATCGCGCCGAAGTCGTCGCAGCGGCCGAAGAACTGGCGGATGAGCCCGGGGGTGGCCGCGGGGTCGCCCAGCGGGTCGCCGTAGACGACCCACGTCTTCCCCTGCACCGCGTACATCAGGCACGCCGTGCGCTCGGGGTTGAAGAGGAGCGCCTTGTCGCGCAGGTACACCAGGTACGGCGGCGTGGAGGACTGGCTGGCCAGGAGCCGCCCCGCCTCCTCCAGCTCCCCGTCGGTCGGCTGCACCTCGTCGGGCGGCGCGGGACGCATCAGGCGCAGGACCCCGAACACCAGGATCGCCACCGTGGCCCCCACCGACGCGCGCAGGGTGCGGGGCGCGTCCTGGTTGAGCGCGAAGCGCCACCACAGGTCGCTCGAGTACTCCACGTGGCTGAAGGCGAACGTCCCCAGCCAGATCGACGCGCCCACCACGGCCACCACCGCCAGCAGCCACCCCACCGAGAAGCGCGCCGCCCAGAAGCGCGCCCGCCGGTCGAACGCCGGGCCGCTCACCACCAGCCCGCCCAGGACGACGGCCAGGAACGCCGCCTCCTCGTAGTCCGCCCCCTTCAGCAGCGACGCCGCGATCCCCGCCACGAGCGTCCCCACCGCCATGTACCAGGCGATGTCGAGCCGCCGGAAGACGCCGTTGGAGATGAAGAGCAGCCCCACCCCGGCCACGCTCCCCAGGAAGTGCGACGCCTCCAGCACCACCAGCGGGAGGAAGCGGTCGAGCACCTGCATCCGCTCGCGCTCGGCCGGGGTGGCGCCCGACACCAGGAGGACGACGCCGGCCAGGAAGGTGAAGACGGCCAGCACCTTGGGCGTCACCTGCCCGGTGAGCGCCCCGAACGCGCTCCCCCAGCGCGCCAGCACGTGCCGCCGGAGCCGCACCTCGTCGGCCACTAGGATGGCGAGCGCCAGGGCCAGCGGGGCCACGTAGTAGACCAGGCGGTAGAGGAGCAGCGAGGAGACCAGCTGCTCCGGCGCCAGGTGCCCCCGCAGCAGGAACGCCATCGTCCCCTCGAAGACGCCCACCCCGCCCGGGACGTGGCTCACCAGCCCGACGAGCTGCGCCGCCAGGAACGCCGAGAGCAGCTCCGGGAAGGTGAGCCCCGTCTCCGGCAGCAGCGCGTAGAGCACCGCCCCGGCCAGCGCCCAGTCCACCGTCGAGAGCAGGTACTGGAGGAAGACCGTGCACGCGGGCGGCAGCGGCAGCTCCACGGGGCCGGCGCGGACCGGCTTGCGGCGGATCAGCACGAGCGCCGCGTAGGCGAGGGCCAGCGCCAGCAGGAGCGCGCCCAGGAGCCTCACCGCCGTGCCGCCGGCCAGCTCCGCCATCCCCGGGTGGGGGTCGAACGCCAGCCCGTAGCCGCCCAGGACCAGGAGGCCGAGCCAGAACGAGGCCGAGTAGAAGACGATGATGCGCGAGATCTCGCCCGCGGTGAGCCCCCAGCGCGAGTAGAAGCGGTAGCGCACGCTGGTGCCGGAGACGAGCGCCCACCCCACGGCGTTGCTGATGGCGTAGCCGGTGAACGAGACCACCGCCACCCGCCACGCCGCCGCCCGCCGCCCGATGTAGCGGAAGGCCAGCCAGTCGAATCCGACCAGCACCGCGAAGTTGAGCGCGGTGAAGAGCGCCGCCAGGAGGAGCGCGGACGGGTGCAGGGTGCGGAGCGTCGAGCGCACCTCGGCGTAGCTCACCTGGCGCAGGTCCGCGTGCAGCACCGCGATCCCCGCCGCGAACAGGGCGAGCCCCATCAGCGGCGGCAGCCACCGGCGCAGCGCGCCCCAGCGCGGCGGCGGGGCGGGCTGCTCGGCGGCGAGCGGCTCGGGGGCGGGGGCGGCGTGGTCCACGGCGGGTCTGGGTCGGAGGCGTCGGCCCGGGGAGCGGCAAGCTGCGGGCCGCAACCGGCGAGGAAGCCGCGCGGCGTGCATCATCTCGTTACCGCCCGCACCGTTCTGGTGCAGCCGGGTGCGCGGCCCCCGGCGCCCCGGAAAGTGCCAAGTGTTTTGACCGCTTCCTGTTGCGAAAAGACGGCGCGCGGGCACCGCGGTTGCCGCACGCGGCGGGCGTTCCCGCGGCAGCGAGCGGCACCGGTGCACCCCCGCGCGGGGCCCGGGCATCCCGTCTCCCTGCCGCACGGCGACACCGCAGAGGAGGAGAACGTCCATGCGCCGCTCCATCCCGCTCGCCGCGCTCGCCGCGGCCGTCGGCCTGGCCGCCTGCGAAGGCGGCACCCCCGTGGCCGCGCCCGGCGGCCCGCTGGCCGCCCGCTCCGAGAACGCGCCGATCTACCTGGTCACCTTCCAGGACAACGTGGCCGACGTGGCCGGCACGGCCGGCGAGCTGGCCCGCGAGCACGGCTTCGGGGTGCGCTTCGTCCGCGAGTTCGCGGCGCGCGGCTTCTCGGCCGCCATCCCCGAGCACCGCGTCGCGGCCATCGCCAGCGACCCGCGGGTGAAGCTGGTGGAGCGGGACGGCTTCGTGCAGCTCATCCGGCCGATCGAGATCCAGGCGCGGCCGGGCGGCGGCGGGAGCGGCGGCCAGGTGACGCCGTGGGGGATCACCCGCGTGGGCGGCGCCGGCGACGGCACGGGGAAGACGGCGTGGATCCTGGACACCGGGATCGACATGGCGCACGCCGACCTGAACACCAGCAAGGCCTGCCACACCTACTTCGCGGGCACCAGCCCCGCCGACGGCAACGGGCACGGCACGCACGTGGCCGGCACCATCGCGGCGAAGAACAACGGCATCGACGTGGTGGGCGTGGCGGCCAACGCCTACGTCTGCTCGGTGCGCGTGCTGGGCAACAGCGGCAGCGGCAGCTACGAGGGGATCGTCAACGGCGTCAACTACGTGGCCGCGCACGGCGCCAACGGCGACGTGGCCAACATGAGCCTCACCGGCATCGGCTCCAACGCCACCCTGGAGAACGCGGTGCGCGACGCCGCCGGCAAGGGGATCAAGTTCGCGCTGGCCGCCGGCAACAGCGGCGACTTCGCGGGGAACGAGACGCCGGCCCGCCTGAACGCGGCGAACGTCTACACCATCTCGGCCATCAACAGCAGCGACTGCATGCCCAGCTGGTCGAACTGGGGGAACCCGCCGGTGGACTACGCCGCGCCGGGCGTGAGCATCGTCTCCACCCGCAAGGGCGGCGGCACCACCAGCATGAGCGGCACCTCGATGGCGGCGCCGCACGTGGCGGGGATCCTGCTGCTGGGGAGCATCCGCACCAGCGGCTCCGCCAAGTGCGACCCCGACGGCAACCCCGACCCGATCGCCAGCCGCTGATCGTCTTCGGGAGCAGGCGGATACGACGACAGCCGGGGCTCGCGAGGGCCCCGGCTGTTTCGTTGGCGAGCGCCGCGCGCGAGTGCGGGGGGCCGCGAGCGGCTGATGCTGATTGACGATCTTGCTCGGTATTCGCGATCGAAGTTCCCGTAGGGGCGAGGCATGCCTCGCCCGGATGGCCGAAGGCCATCACGCGGCGACATGCCCGGCCCGCTTCGACGAACTTTGACGTTGCAACTGGCAGCGGGCGAGGCATGCCTCGCCCC
>DASVWD010000116.1 GCA_036389795.1 Longimicrobium sp. | reverse complement strand
CGCTGCGCGCGACCACGGAGGATGAAACGGGTTGTAGTTCTCCCTCCCACCGCGCAGCGGGGGGAGGGCCGGGGAGGGGGGCTACCCGCGGCGAGCACCGAAGCCCGTCACAGCGCACGAGCCAGGTAGTTTCTATTCAGGGAGCCGCCGCACCGAGCCTGTCCCGGCACCGAAGTTTGGCGGCGACCGAAGGATCTACTCACCCCAGAGCGAGGCCGGCTTCCGCGCACTTCATCTGGCCACCAGACACGCGGAGTAGATCCTTCGGTCGCGTCCAACCATTGGTGCGGGAGCGAATTACGCGCAGACGCTCCCTCAGGATGACACCCTCGGGGCGCGGGATGCACGATCGATCGTGGAATCCGGTATGACGCTCCCATCCGACCCGCAAATCCATTCGGGCGCACAAGCTCTTGTGCAGACGCGACTTCGGCGCGTGCGCCCCCAGGACGACGTTCCTGGGGGTTCCGAAAATGCACAGCCGATCGACCGTTCTGGTGTCGGACCCGAGTCTTTCGGCGCGCGCCCGGGCGCGATTCCCACTCCGCGGCGGGGTCCCGGCGCCCCGCCGGACCTTCGACGGGCGGACCATGGCCGACGAGACGCAGTCGCTCACGCGCGGGTTCTTCGCGGGGTCGATCGAAGACTCCATCCTCTTCCCCTACCCGCGCATCTCCGACGACGAGAACGCGCGGGTCTCGGCGTTCCTGGCGGAGGTGATGGGGTACCTGGAGCGCGAGCTGGACCGCGAGCGGGTGGACGAGGACGAGGAGGTGCCGCCGCGCGTGATCGGCGAGCTGGCGCGGATGGGGCTGTTCGGCATCGCCATCCCCGCCGAGTTCGGGGGGATGGGCCTCAGCCAGAGCGCCTACTGCCGCGTGTTCGAGGCCGTCACCGCCTACGACGTGGGGCTCGGCATCATCCTGGGCGTGCACCTCTCCATCGGCACCAAGGGGATCGTGCTGGCGGGGACCGAGGAGCAGAAGCGCGCCTACCTCCCGAAGGCGGCCGCCGGCGAGTGGCTCGCCTCGTTCGCGCTCACGGAGCCGAACGCCGGCAGCGACGCGCAGGGGATCGAGAGCCGCGCGGTCCCCAGCGGCGACGGGAGCCACTGGGTCCTGAACGGCGACAAGATCTGGATCGGCAACGCCTCGTTCAGCGAGATCGTGGTCGCCTTCGCGCAGACGCCGGTGGAGCGGGAGGGGCGCACGGTGGACCGGGTGACGGCGTTCATCCTGCGCCCCGACATGCCCGGCTTCACGCGCGGGGCGCCCTTGCGCAAGATGGGCGCGCGGGGGAGCAACCAGGCCGAGCTGCGCTTCCGCGACGTGCGGGTGCCGCGGGAGAACGTGCTGGGCGAGGTGGGCGAGGGGTTCAAGCTGGCCATGCGCATCCTGAACTCCGGGCGGCAGGGGCTCTCGGCCGGCGCGGCGGGCGGGGTGAAGCGGTGCCTGGAGATGGCGTCGCGCTTCGCGGCGGAGCGGCGGCAGTTCGGGCGGCCGATCGCCGGGTTCGAGCTGATCCAGGGGAAGCTGGCGGCGATGGCGGCCGACGCGTACACCGCGGAGAGCGCGGCCTACTTCACCACCGGGCTGGCCGACCGCGGCGACGTGGACTACGCGCTGGAGAGCGCCGCCGCCAAGGTGTGGAACAGCGAGGCGCTGGACCGCGCGGTGGACGAGACGGTGCAGATCGCCGGGGGGCGCGGCTTCGTGAAGGGGTACCCGTACGAGCGGATGTACCGCGACGCGCGCATCACACGGATCTTCGAGGGGACCAACGAGGTGCTGCGCCTGTTCGTGGGGCTCTCGGGCGTCCAGGGCCCGGGCGAGTACCTGCGCCGGATCGGCGAGGCGCTCAGGCACCCGATCGAGGGGCTGGGCCTGCTGGGCGAGTTCGCCACCACCCGGGTGCGGCTGGCGCTGGGCCGCGGCGAGCCCAGCGTGGAGGGCGAGGTGCACCCGGCGCTGCGCCGCCACTTCGACTACCTGGCCGACCACACCCGCGACCTGCGCGCCGCGACGGAGCGGGTGATCCGCGCGCACGGCGCCGGCGTGGTGGAGCGGCAGTTCGTGGTGGCGCGCCTCGCCGACATGGCGATCGAGCTGTACGTGCGCGCCGCCACCCTCAGCCGCACCCAGGCGCTGCTGGAGGCGCACGCGCGCGGCGAGGCGGTGGCGCCGCCACTGACCAGCAGCACGGTGGCGCTGGACGAGGAGTCGGTGGCGCGCCTGCTCCGCCTGTGCGACCTGGCGTGCCAGCGCTCGGGGCTGCGCTTCCGCGCCGCCCGCGTGGCGCTGAACGACGACCGCGACTCGCTCCTGCGCGCCGTCGCCGCGGACGTGGTCGGGACCGATCCCGCGTGACCGGGTCCGCCCGAGACCCGGGGCTTCCGTCGTGATCCGCACCGTGTGACGGCGGCGGGCGGCCGCGTGGCGCTACTCCTCGTAGCGGTCGCCTTCGATGGTGGCGCGGACGCGCTCCACGTCGCCGGAGTGGACGCCGAGCGCCAGCATCAGCTCGATGCGCGCCTGCTGGCCCGAGAGGTGGTCGGCGAAGATGGCGCCCATCTCGCGCAGCTGGTGGCCGCCGCCCTCGTAGGCGTAGGTGTCGAGCACGCGCCCCCGCTGCGAGCGCGAGGCCACCACCACCGGCTTCCCCGCGTCGACCCAGCGCTGGATGCCGGGGACCACCGCCGGGGGGACGTTCCCCCGCCCCAGCGCCTCCAGCACCACCCCGTGCGCCCCCGTCTCCAGGCTCGCCTCCAGCAGCCGCGAGTCGGCGCCCGCCACGATCTTGATCAGGTCCACGGGAGTCACCGGCCGGCGCGGCGCCAGCGTGGGCCTGCGCCGGCTCTCGCGGTAGAAGAGCGCGCGCGCCTTGTCGGTGATCCCCAGCGGGCCCCAGTTGGGCGAGCGGAAGGTGCCGGCCTGCTCGGTGTGCGTCTTCACCACCTCGGCGCCCTGCACGATCTCCTCGTCCATCACCACCATGGTCCCGCGCCCGCGCGCCTCGGGGGCGGCGGCCACCTCCACCGCGCTCATCAGGTTGGCCGGGCCGTCCCACGACAGCTCCGACGAGTTGCGCATGGCCCCGGTGATGACGACGGGCGTCTCGGGCGGGAGCGAGCGGTCCAGCAGGTACGCCGTCTCCTCGATGGTGTCGGTGCCGTGCGTCACCACGATCCCGTCCACCCCTTCCGCCAGGGCGTCCAGGATGGCGGCGCGCAGCTCCCACATCCGCTCGGGCGTCATGTGCGGGCCCGGGTAGCGCCCGAACTCGCGCACCTCCACCTGGGCGACCCGCTCGATCCCGGGCACGGCGTCCAGGATCTCGCGCCCGGACAATTGCGGGATCGCGCCGCCCGCCTGTGCGTCGCGCCGCATGGAGATGGTGCCGCCGGTGGCCAGCAGCAGCACGCGAGGCAGCGGCGCGGGAGCGTGCTCAGCCACGGGGCGCGCTCCCCGGCCTCAGGCGGTCGTCCACTTCCCCCCCAGCTCTTCGGCGTGGTGCCGCTCCGTCTCCAGGATCTCGCGCACCACGCCCGCGGTGTGGCCGTCGAGCGCCGCGGCGGCCAGCTCCTCGTAGCGCCGCACCTCCTCCCGCTCGCGCGCGCGGGCGGCGTCCTCCCACTCGTCCAGCGCGACGCGGTCCGTGCGCAGGTGCGAGAGGTCGGCCGGCGCGGCGCCCAGCTCCAGCAGCCGCGCGGTGAGCCGCGACAGGTGGTGCTGCTCGTCGGCGTGCAGCTCGTTCAGCCGCTCGCTGAGCACGCCGTCGCCGCGCGCCTCGGCCTCGGCCGCCAGCGCGCGGTAGAAGAGCGCCTGCGCCTTCTCGGCCGCGCGGCACCGTTCGAGAGCCCCGGTCAGATCGAATCCCGCTTCACCCATTGCGAAAGTCGTCCATTCAGTCCATTTTACTGTCTGGGCGCGCATGATAATGCCCTCTGCTTCCGGATCGTGCAATCAACCCAAAGGGGATCTGAAGCCATGAGTGACGAAGGAGACAGGTCGAAGGGACGATTCGCCGTCTGCGTCGAGAACGGCGAATACGAAGCGAGTCTCCAGACCCGGAAGTTCTACGAAGTGCTTCCCGATCCCGACGCCGAGCGCCACGGTCACATCCGGGTGATCGACGAGTGTGGAGAGGACTACCTATATCCCAGGAGCTACTTCCTGGAACTGGATCTGCCGGCATCAGTGGAGGAAGCGCTTCGACGTGCCTCCTGATACCAGTCCGGAAAAACACCAGGCCTCACGCAGAGTCAGCAGAGACAGCAGTGAACCCCTTCTGTTCACTCTGCTGCCTCTGCGTGCGAAAGGGGGGTTCCAGATCCTGCAATAACTTCGCGCAATCTACGCGCCCGCGCCGATCCACGGACCGCGCGGGCGATTCGCTTCACGAGCGGCATCACGAGCAGCCCTCGACGTACTCGACCGGCGGGTACACGCCGCCGCGGAAGCGCGTCACCCGGCCGGCGGAATCGGTCTCGAAGACGATGCGGCGCAGGGTGTCGACCGGCGCGCGCGGCAGCACGATCACGTAGTGCCCGGCCTCGTACTTGTGCGGCTCCACGCGGACCTCCCCGTACAGCTCGCGCAGGCGGGCCTCCGTGTCGCCAATGCGGGCGCCCGCCGCCGTGGCCGCGGCGCCGCTGTCGACCTCCACGCGCACCACGCGATCGCCCTGCAGCATCACGCCCACGCCGGGCGGCAGCGCGCGCGAGAGCCCATAGGTGCAGCCGCCGGGCTCGTCGGGCGGCTGCACCTGGAAGTCGCCGCCCAGCCGGCGCCGCACCTCCTCGGCCGTCATCCCCACGCCCACCGGGCCGATCCCCCTCTCCGACAGCTGCCACGCCTCGGGCAGCTTCGGAGACGAGGGGACGAAGGACGGGCCGGAATCCGGGGCGGGAACAGCCGCGGCTGCGGCCGAGTCCGGGCGCGCCGCTTCCCCGCCCTCTTCCGCGGGCGCGCAGGCGGCGGCGAAGATCGCCAGGGCGACGGTGGGTGGGACGATGCGCATCACGATCATCGGTCGACGGGTGATGGAGGTCAGTCCCCCGGCATCTCCACCGCCTTCAGCTCCGCCTCGACGGTGCGGACGTGGCGGGCGCGGCCGAGGACGGCGTAGGTGAGCCCGGCGCCGACGCCCAGCACCGCGCAGAGCGCCCACAGCCCCGGGCGGCTCCAGCCGAAGAGCGCGGGCCCCAGCGCCGGCGACAGCACCAGCCCCGCCGCGTGGGTGAAGCCGAGCGCGGCCTGGTAGCGCCCCTGGAACCCGCGCGGCGCCAGGTCGGCCATGAACGCCGCCACCACCGGCGAGTGCACGATCTCGCCCAGCGTCCACACCACCACGGTGAGCGCCAGCACCGGCAGCGTCGGCGCCAGCCCCGTGGCCCCGAAGCCGACGCCCGTCAGCACCGCGCCGACGGCCATCGGCATCCACGCGGGCAGCCGCGCGGTGACGGCCGCGGCGGGGAGCTCCAGCAGCAGGCAGAGCGCCCCGTTCAGCGACATCAGGAAGCCGAAGCTGTCGGTGGAGAGCCCGCGCGCGTCCACCTCCAGCGCCAGCGTCACCGTCGACTGGTGGTAGACGAACGCCAGCGCCGTGGCCGCCGCCAGCACCCCCAGCAGCGCCCGGTCCGCCGCGATCAGCTGGAGCGCCGACGGCCCGCGCTCCCGCTTCGCCCCGGCCTCCGCCGCCTCGGCGCGCGGGGCCGGCCGGTCGAAGCTCTTCGGCACGGCGACGAGCACCAGCAGCCCGTAGAGCACGCAGGTGAGCGCGTCGCCCACGAAGATGACGGCGGTCGAGCGGGTGGCGAAGTACCCCGCCATCGCCGGCCCCAGCGCGAAGCCCGCGTTCACGGCGGTGCGGTAGAGGGCGAAGGTGACCACGCGCCGGCCCACGGGCGTCACGTCGGCCAGCAGCGCGGCGGCCGCCGGCCGGTACAGCTCCGCCGTCACCCCCGCGAGCGCCGCCAGCGCGACGATCGCCGGGAGGCTCTCCGCGCGCCAGAGGAGCAGCATCACCGCCGCGGCCGAGAACATGGAGAGGGCGATGCTGCGCCGCCGCCCGATGCGGTCGGCCAGGTGCCCGCCCACCGCCGCGGCGCCCACGCTCCCCACCCCGTACGCCGACGCCGCCACCCCGGCCTCGGCGGGCGTGTAGCCGCGCTGCACCAGGATCAGCACCAGGAAGGTGAGGACGAAGCCGCCGAAGCGGTTGATGAACGTCCCCGCGTACACCACCCACGCCGTGCGCGGCAGCGCGCGCACGTCGCGGGAGAACGCCTGGAGACGGGTCTCGGCGCGGTCGGGCGAGGCGGGGGTCACGCTTCCGGCCGAGCTCCCGGCCCGCGCGAGCTGCCCTGCCTCGCCGCGCAGTCCGGCCGGCCGACGCTAAAGCTCGACCGCCGCCGGGAGCGGCCGGCCACGTCCAGTCTCGCCGGAGCCATCCTGCTCACACGTGCTGGTCGACGAGGATCGGGTTCCCATCGGGGTCCACGGCGATGAAGCTGGCCGGCCCCGTCGTGCTCTCGTCCGCCTCCTGCTGCAGCTGCACCCCCTGCGCCTTCAACTGGCGCTGCAGCTCGCGGATGTCGGTGAAAGAGGCGAGCTTCCGGGCGCTGCTGTCCCAGCCGGGGTTGAAGGTGAGGATGTTCTTCTCGAACATCCCCTGGAAAAGCCCGATCACGTGATCGCCGTTCTTCAGGATCAGCCAGTTCTGCGAGGCGTCTCCGGCGAAGGGCTGGAAGCCGAACTTCTCGTAGAACCTCCTCGAGGCCTCGATGTCCTTGACGGCCAGGCTGACCGAGAACGCGCCGAGCTCCATGCTCTGCTCCTTTGGTAGGGAAGGGGTCGCCGCTGAACGGCATCGCTTCGATTGTCCGCCGCACCATCGGGAAGATCTCAGATCTCCCAGCTCGTCGGCTCCCTTCTCGGCACGTCGTTCTTCTGATGCCGGAAGGTCGAGATGCACGCGTACACCACCCTGCGCGCGCGATTCACCCCACCCAGGGGACGGTGCTCCGGCAGGCTGTGCCAGGGGGAATACGACAGGTTCTCGCCGAACGCCCTCTGCCGCTCGGTGTCGAAGCTCTGCTTCGGGATCACGATCGACGCGACCTTCCGGTACGGAGATGCGGCCTCGCTCCACTCCCTGCCGGGGTCCTCGATCGGCATGGCGCCGGGGTCGGTCCGCAGCTGCACCGCGAAGTCGAACCTGGCGTCGCCCGCCTCCAGCTGCCGGACCATCGCCCCGCGGAGATAGTCGTCCTCCGCGTCCTTCGGGATCGTATCCGGGACGCCCACCCGCGGGATCGCGGAATACTTGACCGCGGTGTCGCCCCAGAGATACGGCGTGGTGCTGAAATAGCGGACCTGCAGGGGGTTGGCGAACTTCTTCAACGATCTGACGACGTTCAGGAGCACGCGCAAATGGGTCAGGTAGAACCAGGCCTGGACGAGAGCGCCGCTCTCCAGCGTCTTCAGCAGGTCGTCGAACTCCCTGGCGTCCTTCGTGACGAACACCGGGGTGCTGATCAGGATGAAGTCCTGGGTCTGCTCGTCTCTCTCCTCGTCCAGCAGCTTCTCGCCCGGCACACCCATCAGCTTGATCGCCATGCCGCGGATGTCGGGCTTGCCGTCGGGCCTGATGCGGCCGTTCTGGTTCGAGAACCGGATCCAGGCGCGATAGGTCTTCGGCTCCCTGAAGATGCCGACCCGGAGCTCCGGCGGCAGGTCCGGCTCGACGACGAACTCGGCCCTGACGACCCCGTGCATCTTCGGATGCGCGTCGCGCCGCATGATCCCGGTGGGATTGTCCTTGACGATCTTGGCCCTGAGCTGGTCGGCGATCGATCGCGTGGAGGCGGCCTCGTCCGCGGGAGGGGATTCCAGGGCCGGGGGGTCTTTCGCCATGGCGGGAGAGAGGTCGGCGGGGGCTCGTAGACCAAGGACGTGAGCGCGATCTAGATAAGCACCCATCGGCACCGCGCGCAACATCCTTCGACGTGAGCGAGTCGAAGCAGGCGAGCGGCTGGCCCGATCCGATGACGGTGGTCGAGGAAACGACATCGCCCGCGGGGCCGAACACCGCGGGCGACGAGGGATCGAGATCAGGGCGGGGCCGCCCGCTCCGCCAGCCGCCCCAGCTCCCCCGCCGCGCCCCAGCGCACCGCGAACTCCTCCAGCGCGTCGGGGTCGGCCTCGGCCTGAGCCTCCAGCGCGTGCGTCATCAGCGCGTCGGCGGCCAGGAGCGGGAGGGCGTCCTCGCGGCCGCCGGTGCCGTGGAGGACGCCCTCGTAGAGGCGCAGCGCCCCCGCCGCCAGCGCCTCGGGGAGCGGGCCGCCGTCCTCCGCGGGGAGGGCGGCGGCCATGGCGTCCAGCAGCTCCGGCGGCGCGCCGGAGACCCGCGCGCGCAGCCAGCGCTCCGCCGGGCTCACGCGGCCGGCCCGCCCAGCAGCGGCCGGACGATGTCGGCCACCTTCTCCAGCGCCTCGGGAACGCGCGCCGGGTCGTTCACCCCCGCCTGCGCCATGTGCGGCTTCCCCCCGCCCTTGCCGCCCACCAGCGCCGCCACCTCGCGCACCACCGTGTCGGCGCGCACCCCGCGGCTCACCATGTCGTCGGTGGCCACCGCGAAGAGCGCCGTGCGGTCGCCCAGCGCCGCCGAGAGCACGGCCACCCCGCTCCCCAGCCGCTCGCGCAGCCGGTCGCCCAGCGCGCGCAGCTCGTCGGCGTCGGCCACGTCGACGCTGGAGGCGATCACCCGTGCGCCGTCCACGGTCTGGGCCGAGTCCAGCAGCCGCGACACCTCGTCGGCGCCGCCGGACTGGCGGGCGCGCTCCAGCTGCCGGCGCAGTTCGCGGTTCTCCTCCAGCACCTGCTGCAGGCGCGGCAGCAGGTTCTCCTCGCGCGTCCGGAGCAGCGCCGCCGCCTCCCTGAGCGCGCGCTCCTCCGCGCGCACCCGCTCGTAGGCGCCCAGGCCCGTCACCGCCTCGATGCGCCGCACGCCGGCCGCCACGCCGCTCTCCGAGACGATGCGGAAGAGGCCGATCTGCCCCGTGGTGCGCACGTGCGTGCCGCCGCACAGCTCCATCGACACGCCGGGGATCTCGATCACCCGCACGATCTCGCCGTACTTCTCGCCGAAGAGCGCCATGGCGCCGCGCCGCTGCGCGTCGCGCAAGCCCATCTGGTGCTGCTCCACGGGCTGGTTCGCCAGGATCTCGCGGTTGACCATCACCTCCACCGCCGTGAGCTCGTCGGGCGAGAGCGGCCCCGAGTGCGCGTAGTCGAAGCGCAGCCGGTCGGGCGCCACCAGCGAGCCCATCTGGTGCACGTGCTCGCCCAGCACCTTGCGCAGCGCCGCGTGCAGCAGGTGCGTGGCCGTGTGGTTGCGCTCCGTCTCGCGCCGCGTGGGCTCCTCCACCTCGGCGCGCACGATGCCGGGGACGAAGTCGCCCTCCACGGGGCCCACGATGGCGATGCGCCCCGACACCTTCCGCACCTCCCGCACGGCCATCGTCCACCCGTCGCCGTGCACGTGCCCGGTGTCGGAGATCTGCCCGCCGCTCTCGGCGTAGAACGGGTTCTCGCGCAGCAGGAGCGCCAGCTTCCCGTCCTCCATCCGCCGGTACCCCAGCACGTCGGTCTCCAGCGAGGTGGTGCGGTACGCCGCGAACTCCTGCTCGGCCGCCTCGCCGCCCTCCACGAACTCCCACCCGTCCGCCAGCGCGTCGCCCTCCACGGCGAGCCCCGCGGCCGCGCGGTCGGCGCGGCTCCGGCGGCGCTGCGCCTCCAGCTCCTCCTCGAAGCCGTCCACGTCCACCGACCAGCCGCGCTCGGCCGCCATGAGCGCCGTGAGGTCCACGGGGAAGCCGAAGGTGTCGTAGAGCTTGAAGACGTCCTTCCCGGAGAGCGTCCCGCTCCCGCCCGCGGGCGCCAGCTCGTCGAAGCGCTTCATCCCGGCGTCGATGGTGCCCAGGAAGCGCTCCTCCTCGCCGCGGACGTTGCGGGTGATGTAGGTGCGCCGCGCCAGCAGCTCGGGGTAGGCCACGCCCATGCGGTCGATCACCGCCTCCACCACGTGCACCAGCGTGGGCTCGCGGCGGCCCAGCAGCCAGGCGTGGCGCACGGCGCGGCGGAGGATGCGGCGCAGCACGTAGCCGCGCCCCTCGTTGCTGGGGAAGACGCCGTCGGCCAGCAGGAACGCCGTGGCGCGCGCGTGGTCGGCCAGCACGCGGTAGCCGACGCCGGCTTCCGAGGCGTAGACGTAGGGCACGCCCACCACCTCCACCGCCCGGTCGATGACGTCGGTGAAGAGGTCGGTCTGGTAGTTCGAGTCGACCCCCTGGAGGATCGAGGTCAGGCGCTCCAGCCCCATCCCGGTGTCGATCGACGGCGCGGGGAGCGGCGTGAGGACGCCGTCCACGTCGCGGTCGTACTGCATGAACACCAGGTTCCAGAACTCCAGGATCTCGCCCGCCTCGGTCAGCTCCTCGAACTCCTCCTGCGACACGTCGGTGCCGCGCCGGCCCTCGGGGCGCCGGTCGAAGTGGATCTCCGAGCAGGGGCCGCAGGGGCCGGTGTCGGCCATCTGCCAGAAGTTGTCCTTGTCGCCCAGCCGGAAGATGCGGCTCTCCGGGATCCCGGTGATCTCGCGCCAGAGCGAGGCCGCCTCGTCGTCGGTGTAGTGGACCGTCACCCACAGCCGGTCGCCGGGGATGCCGTACTCCCCGGTGATCAGCTCCCAGGCGAAGCGGATGGCGTCGCGCTTGAAGTAGTCGCCGAACGAGAAGTTGCCCAGCATCTCGAAGAAGGTCTGGTGCCGGGCGGTCACCCCCACCTGCTCCAGGTCGTTGTGCTTGCCGCCGGCGCGCACGCACTTCTGGCTGGTGGCGGCGCGGGTGTACCCGGGGTGCTCCATCCCCAGGAACACCTTCTTGAACGGCACCATCCCCGCGTTGGTGAAGAGCAGGGTGGGGTCGTCGGCCGGCACCAGCGACGACGACGGGCGGACCTCGTGCCCCTGCCGGGCGAAGTAGTCCAGGAAGCGGGAGCGGATCTCGTCGGCGCGCATGTATCCGTCAGTGAAAGGCTTGCGGTGAGCGGAACCGTAACATTACGAAATTCGCCACCTTCGCGCCACCGGTGGGGCGGGTCCGCGGCACCCGGCGCGATCGGCTGTTCGGAACGTTCGGTTTTCCCTCTCAGCTTACCATCCCCGGGCGGAGCGCGCCACCTCCGTACCGGGTCCGGGAGAACGCCGGGCCTCACGCGGAGTCGGCGGAGTCGGGGCGAGAGCCGGGTGGTTCTCCGCCGACTCCGCTGCTCTGCGCGAGATAGTTTCAGCAGGGGATCCCGACGGGTGTCCGGACCACCGGCCACGAGAGGCAACGGCGCGCCACAATCGTCCACATGGACAGGTCGGACGCGGCCGATTAATCTTCCCAGTGCCCCAGAATCCTTTCCGAACAGTCCGAACACCGGGGAGCGGCCCCGGGCGGGCGCGGCTAGATGGTCGCGTCCGGCCGTCGCGGCCCCTGGCCGGCGGTGCGCGCCGCCGTGCGCCGCGAGCTCGAGCGCACGTCGCTGCGCAAGCTGGCGAAGAAGATCGGGGTCAACTCGACCACGCTGCACGGCTTCGTGACCCTGGGCTCCACGCCCCAGGCGCGCAACGCCGACAAGCTGCTGGCGTGGTACAACGCGCTGGCGCCCGCCCGCCGCGGCGGCCCGCCGGCGCGCGCGCGGATCGTCAGCGCGATGCTCGTGGAGGGGCTGCCCGACGCGGAGCGCGGCCCGGTGCTCGCGGCCGTGGCGTCGGCGGTCTGGGACGCACACGCCCGGCGGGGCACCACGCCGCCGGAGTGGGTGGCCTGGTTGCGGGAGCACGGCGAGCCGCCGCCGGACGAAGAAGACGGTGACGGCGAGGACGGCCGGGCAGACGAGTGACGGGGCGCTTCCCGCGAGGAGGCGCCCCGTTCTCCATGCCCCGATTCCTTCCCGCCGCGCGAGCCGGAACGTCCACCACGACACACTTTTGTTCCAGAAACGGATGGCGGCTTACGCTTTCGGGCCATGAGGCGCGAGATTCCCGAATGCGACGGCCGGCCGGCGGACACTGCTGCACACGACCAACCCAGGAGATGTCCAGATGAGTGGAATCGGCAGGAAGGTACGCAACGGCATCCTCGCGGCGAGCGTGCTGGGGGCCCTCGGCTTCGGCGCCGCGGGGGCGTTCGCCCGCCCGGCGGACGACGCCGCCCGCGCCTGCAACCCGACGGGATGCAACGCCTCGTGCGAGGCGCGCTTCGGACCGTTCGCGTCGGGCTTCTGTCAGGACGGCCAGTGTGTCTGTGCGGTCTGACAGGACACCGGCCGGCGGACACGCTGCACACCTGAAACCCGGAGGTGCCGGATGAGCGGAATCGCCAGGAAGGTGCGTGGCGGGCTCCTCGCCGCGGGCGTGCTGGGGGCGTTGGGCTTCGGCGCGGCGGAGGCGTTCGCCCGCCCGGCGGAGGACGAAGGTCCCCCCGACTGCAACCCGACGTCGTGCAACGCGATGTGCCAGGGGCGCTTCGGGCCGTTCGCGTCGGGCGAATGCATCGACAACATGTGTCTCTGCGCCATCTGACCACCGCCACGCGCGCGTAGCCGCCCGGGCGCCGCGGGAGCCCACCGCCGGCCTTCCGTTCCCCGGCGTCGGGCGGCAACGCGTGGACTCGTGGGGCGCCGCGGGGGACCTTCCCTCGCGGCGCCTTCCCATCCGTGGAGCCTGCCCCGCGCACCAGGACCTGCGACCACACGACAGGTCGTAGTCTGCGCAGGCGGACTTCGTGTGGTCGTCGCAGCGAATTCCATTCGCCCGGGCCACCCCGCCCCCCCGAAAACCGGAGCGCCCCCTCCCCGTCGTCGGGGAGAGGGCGCTCGCGCTTCGGGCGATCCGCGCCGCCGGACCTAGCGGTTCGGCCCGGCGGCGGTCACCGTGGGCCGGTGACCGCGGCGCCAGAGGAAGTAGACGGGGATCCCCAGCAGCACGATCACCAGCCCGCTGAACGTGTACTCGGGCTTGGCGAAGAGCAGGATCACCGCGATGGCCGCCGCCGAGAGCAGGTACAGCGCGGGGATCACGGGGTAGCCGAACGCCTTGTAGGGGCGCTCCAGGTCCGGCCGCTTCCGGCGCAGCACGAAGAGCGACACCGTGGTGAGCACGTAGAAGATCAGCGCCGCGAAGATCACGTAGTCCAGGAGCTGCCCGTAGGTGCCGGTGAGCGTCAGGAACGCCGTCCACACCCCCTGCACCCCCAGCGCCCACACCGGCACGTGCGTGCGGGGCGAGATGCGCCCGGCGCGCTCGAAGAAGAGCCCGTCCCTGGCCATGGCGTAGTAGACCCGCGCCCCCGCCAGGATCAGCCCGTTGATGCACCCGAAGGTGGAGATCAGGATCGCCCCCGCCATCAGGTAGGCGCCCACCGGGCCGAACATCTCCTGCAGCGCCAGGGTGCCCACCCGGTCCTGCGGCGCGTTCTGGATCTCGGAGAGCCGCAGCACGCTCAGGTACGCGAAGTTCGCCAGCACGTAGAGCAGCGTCACCAGCCCCGTCCCCATCGCCAGCGCCAGCGGGAGGTTGCGCCGCGGGTTGTGCACCTCGGCCGCCGCGAAGGTCACGTTGTTCCAGGCGTCGGCCGAGAAGAGCGAGCCCACCATCGCCGCGCCGAAGGCCAGCGCCAGCGCCGGGAGGACGAGCTGCATCCCGAAGAAGTCCACCCCCTGGGCGCCGCTCGTGGTGTCGGCCCAGAAGTGCGAGAAGTTGCTGGCGACGGCGTCCGCGTTGCGGCCGATGGTGAGCCCCAGCAGCACGAGGCCCAGGAGCGCCGCCGTCTTGGCGAAGGTGAAGATGTTCTGGATCCACTTCGCCTCGCGCAGCCCCCGCATGTTCACGTAGGTGAGCAGCGCGATGATCACGATGCCGACCACGCGCTGCGGCGAGAGCCCCAGCTCGATCTCGCCGCCGGGGACGGGCACCTTGCCGAAGGAGACGAAGAGGTCGGGCGAGACGGCGGGGATGAAGACGCCCAGGAAGCGCGAGAACGCCACCGCCACGGCGGCGATGGTGCCGGTCTGGATCACCATGAAGAGCGTCCAGCCGTAGAGGAAGCCCCAGATGTGCCCCAGCCCCTCGCGCAGGAACACGTACTGCCCGCCGGCGCGGGGCATGGCCGCCGCCAGCTCGCCGTAGCTGAGCGCGCCGAAGACGGTGATGAGCGCGGCGGCCACCCACACCACGATCAGCCCCCCCGGCGAGTTCATCTGCCGCGCGATGTCGGCCGAGACGATGAAGATGCCCGAGCCGATCATCGACCCCACCACCAGCATGGTGGCGTCGAAGAGCGTCAGGCCGCGGCGGAACTCGCCCTCGGACGACGCGTGGGGGGGAGCGGCGCGTTCTTCGGTGATCGACATGCGATCCTTGGGGCGAAGGGGTTGTCCAGGGGAAGCCGGGGAACGGCAGACGCCGGGGAATATGCGGCGAAAACGGAGGCGGCGCGAGGGGCTTCCCTCGCGCCGCCCTGCCTCATACCGTTTTTCGAGATTCGCTGTGCATTGGGAGGCTGTCATTCCGAGTGGAGCCCGATGCGCTGATCTCGAGTTCGCCACCGAGGTCGGCGGGCTCCCGAGGAATCTACTCGCGGCCGGCAGGAGGCCGGACCGATGCACGGAGCCAGCGTCCGGGCGGGGTGAGTAGATTCCTCGGGCGCCGCCCAGCTGAGGTGTGAAATCCGGATCGGTGCTGCGGCGCCGCTCGGAATGACATGGTTCGCGAAAGGACCGGATTGCACACTGATTCCTGGAATCCGGTATCAGATGGTGACCACGACGGGCACCCACTGCTCGACGGGCCGGTTGGCGGGGTCGCGGGCGGGGTTGAAGCGCCACGCCCGCGCCATGCGGCGCAGCTGCTCGTCGTAGCCGCGGTTGCCGGTGGAGGGGTTGAGCTCCACCTCCTTGACCTGCCCCCGCTCGTCGACCAGCACGCGGATCTCGATGTCGCGCGAGGGCATGCCGCGCGGGCGCGCGGGCGGGATGATCAGGAAGTCCCAGGTGGCGTTGGTGCCGCGCCCCAGCCCCGTGCCGGGCCCGCTCCCGCTGCCGACGCCCCCGCCCGTGCCGCCCCCGGAGCCGCCGCCCGACCCCGGCCCGGTGCCGGGACCCTGCCCCGGCCCCTGGCCGCTCCCCTCCGCCGCCCCGGTGCCGCCGCCCGTCCCCGGGGTGGCGGTGGGCTGCGGGGCCGGCTGCGGCGCGGGCGCGGCCTGCCTGGGCGGCTCCGTCTTCGGCGTCTCCACGGGCGGCGGCGGAGGCGGCACGGGGACCGGCGGGATCAGCACCTCCTCGGGCACCGGCACGGGGGCCGGCGGAGGCGGCGGGGGAGGAGGAAGCTCGTAGTAGCTCACCACCTCGCCCCCGCCGCCGCCCCCGCCACCGCCTCCCGCGCGGTCGTCGTCGGAGACGCCGGTGGGCGTCCCCTCGTCGGCGAAGAGGGGGCGGCCGCTGCGGATGCCCAGGACGAGGAGCAGCACGATCCCCAGGTGCACGGCGACGGAGAGCGCCGCCGCCCCGAAGGCGCGCCGCTCGTTCACTTTCCGTTTCCTGGTGATGTGGTCGAACACGCTCGTCTCTCCCTTGCTGCACCTGTCCGCATCGAGCCCGACCTGATACCGCCCCGCCGCCCGATTGATCCGCCGGCCATGGAACGCGCGAGGGGTCCGAAAATCGAACGCGCGCCTGCCGCGGTCGGGGAGAAGTGCATGCGGGGTACCGTCTCGACGGGAATTCGGCGGGCGAGGTTTCAGCGCGGCGGGGGGCCCTCACCCGGCGCCGCTACCGCGTCGCCACCCTCTCCCAACTTCGGGAGAGGGTACTTTGCGACGGCCGGTGCGGGGGATTCACGCTGAAGCCTCGTAGGGGCGAGGCATGCCTCGCCCGGTGGATGCCAGCCCGTGCGGGAGGCGGGGTTACGAGACGATGCAGACTCGGCACGGACTCGCATGCTCGCCCCTACGAACCCCAGGTGCTTCGCGCGACGAAGACCCGCGTGAGGGATGCGCGCCCGACAGGGCCGGGACGCCGCCGCGACTCGGGGTATCGTCGCGGCGGTGGCCCGGCGCGGTTGGGCACGGTCGTATCGTGCCCTACCGCGCGCGCAGCCCGGCCCGGAGCGCAGCGGAGGGACACGCCCAGAACAGCAGTGCGAAAGTGCTGAGTGCGAAAGTGCGAAAGTGACGGCGATCCAATCACTCTCGCACTTTCGCACTCTCGCACTTTCGCACTTCACAGCTCGATCTGCGCCCCCAGCTCCACGACCCGGTTGGGAGGGAGTCCGAAGAACGACGTGGCCGGACGGGCGTTGCGGCTCATCACCGAGAACAGGTGCTCGCGCCACATCGCCATCCCCGGCTTCCTGGAGGGGATCAGCGTCTCCCGGCCCAGGAAGTAGCTGGTCTCCATCGGCCGGAACTCGAGCCCCTTCGCCTTCGCCAGCTGGAGCGCCGCGGGGATGTCGGGGTCCTCGGTGAAGCCGTAGCGGATCACCACGCGGAAGAAGCCGTGCTTGAGCGGCGTCACCCGCACGCGCTCCTCGTCGTCGACCGTGGGGATCTCCTCCACCTCGACGGTGAGCAGCACCACGCGCTCGTGCAGCACCTTGTTGTGCACCAGGTTGTGCAGCAGCGCCGGCGGGGTGCCGTCGGCGGCGCCGTACATGAACACCGCGGTGCCGGGGACGCGCCGCGGCTTGCTGGTCTCCACGTCGTGCAGGAAGAAGTCGAAGGGCAGCGTGTTGGCGTGCAGGCGCGTGGCCAGGATCCCCCGCCCCTTCTTCCAGGTGGTCATCAGGGTGAAGATCACCGCCGCCACCGCCAGCGGGAACCAGCCGCCGTGCGGGATCTTCACCAGGTTGGCGCCCCAGAACGCCACGTCCACCACCAGGAAGGCGGCCGCCAGCAGCCCCACCCGCCACCACGGCCAGCGCCAGCGCGCCCGCGCCACGGCCGAGAAGAGGAGCGTGGTGAACACCATGTCGGTGGTGACCGCCACCCCGTAGGCGGCGGCCAGCCGGCTCGACTCGGCGAAGCCCACCACCAGCCCGATGCAGGCGATCATCAGGAGCCAGTTGACCCCGGGGATGTAGATCTGCCCGATCTCGCGCTCGGAGGTGTGCTCGATGTGCAGCCGCGGGAGGTAGCCGAGCTGCACCGCCTGCCGGGTGAGCGAGAAGGCGCCGGAGATGACGGCCTGCGAGGCGATCACCGTGGCCGCGGTGGCCAGCACCACCAGCGGGTAGGTGGCCCACCCGGGCGCCAGGTTGAAGAAGGGGTGCTCGACGGCCTCGCTCTCGTTGATGATGAGCGCCCCCTGCCCGAAGTAGTTGAGCACCAGCGCGGGGAGCACCAGCCCGAACCAGGTGATGCGGATCGGCCGCTTGCCGAAGTGCCCCATGTCGGCGTAGAGCGCCTCGCCGCCGGTGACCACCAGGAACACCGAGCCCAGCACCAGGAAGCCGGCCATCCCGTTGCGCGCGAAGAACTCCACGCCGTAGTGCGGGCTGAGCGCCGCCAGCACGCGCGGGTGCCGCGCGATCTCGGCGGCCCCCAGCACGCCCAGCGTGGTGAACCAGAGGAGCGTGACGGGGCCGAAGATCCTCCCCACGCCCGCCGTGCCGTGCCGCTGGATGGCGAAGAGCCCCACCAGGATCACCACCGTGATGGGCACCACGTACGGGGCGAAGAAGGGGGTGGCCACCTCCAGCCCCTCCACGGCGGAGAGCACCGAGATGGCGGGGGTGATCATGCTGTCGCCGTAGAGGAGCGAGGCGCCGAAGAGCCCCAGCAGCACCAGCACGCTCCCGGCGCCCGTGGTGGCCCGGCGCGGCACCACCAGCGCGGTGAGCGCGATCATCCCCCCCTCGCCCCGGTTGTCGGCCCGCATGACGAAGCCGAGGTACTTGATGGAGATGACGATGATGAGCGCCCAGAAGATGAGCGACAGGATGCCGAACACGTTCTCGGGGGTGCGCGCGATCCCCGTCTCTGCGCGGAACGCCTCGCGCATCGCGTAGAGCGGGCTGGTGCCGATGTCGCCGTACACCACGCCGAGCGCGGACAGCGCCAGCACGGCCAGGTAGCGCCCCGTCGCCTCCTCGCGTTTCCCGTGCGTCACGGCTCTCTCATCCGGTAGGCTCCCTCGTCTGTCCCACGCGCGAGCACCGCTCCTCAACTTTCGCACCCACACGATCCCCGGCCTCGCACTTCGCACCCTCGCGCTTCGCGCTCACAGCTCGATCTGCGCTCCCAGCTCGACCACGCGGTTCGGCGGCAGGCCGAAGAACGAGGTGGCGGTGCGGGCGTTGCGGCTCATCACCGCGAAGAGCCGCTCGCGCCAGAACGCCATCCCCGACGGCCGCCGGGAGGGGATCAGCGTCTCGCGGCCCAGGAAGAAGGTGGTCCGCATCGGCCCGAGGTCCAGCCCCTCGACCTGGACCCGCTCCAGCGCCTCGGGGACGTTGGGGTCCTCCATGAAGCCGTAGGAGAGCACGATGCGGTAGAAGCCGTGCCCCAGCTCCTCCACCTGGATGCGCTCCTCCTCGGTGACGTGCGGCACCTCGGCGGTCTCCACGCTCAGGAACACCACCTGCTCGTGCAGCACCTTGTAGTGCTTGAGGCTGTGCAGCAGCGCGGGCGGCGTCCCCTCGCGATTGCCGTACATGAACACGGCGGTGCCGGCCACGCGCTGCGGCGGCTTCGCGCCCACGTCGCGCAGGAAGAGGTCGATCGGGAGCGTGCGCTCCTGGAAGCGCGAGGCCAGCACGCGCCGGCCCGTCTTCCAGGTGGACATCAGGGTGAAGACGGCGGCGCCCACCACCAGCGGGAACCAGCCGCCGCGCGGGATCTTGACGATGTTGGCGCCCCAGAACGCCAGGTCCACGGCCAGGAAGAACGCGGTGAAGGCGAGCGTGGCCAGGATCGGCCACCGCCACCGCTCGCGCTCGACGGTGAAGAGGAGGAGCGTGGTGACCACCATGGTGGTGGTGACCGCCACCCCGTACGCCGCGGCCACGTTGGTGGCGCGCTGGAAGCCCAGCACCAGCAGGATGCACGAGACCATCAGCACCCGGTTGACGCTGGGGATGTAGATCTGCCCCCGCTCGCGGTGCGAGGTGTGCTGGATCTGCACGCGCGGCATGTAGCCGAGCTGCACCGCCTGCATGGTGAGCGAGTACGCGCCGGTGATGAGCGCCTGCGAGGCGATCACCGCCGCGGCGGTCGCGATCACCACCACCGGGTAGAGCGCCCAGTGCGGGGGCATGCGGAAGAACGGGTTCTCGATCGCCGTCGGATCGCGGATGAGCAGCGCGCCCTGGCCGAAGTAGTTGAGCAGGAGCGCCGGGAGCACCACCGAGTACCAGGCGGCGCGGATCGGCTTCCGGCCGAAGTGCCCCATGTCGGCGTAGAGCGCCTCGCCGCCGGTGACCACCAGGAAGACCGAGCCCAGCACCAGGAACCCGTTCCACCCGTTCTCGGCGAAGAAGCGGGCGCCGTACCAGGGGAAGACCGCCGCGAACACCCCCGGCGCCCGCACGATGTGCACGACGCCCAGCAGGGCGATGACGACGAACCACACGAGCGTCACCGGCCCGAAGATCTTCCCCACCCGCTCCGTGCCGTGCTTCTGGAACGCGAAGAGCCCCACCAGGACGGCGATGGTGATGGGGACGATGTACGGCCTGAAGAACGGGGTGGCGACCTCCAGCCCCTCCACCGCGCCCAGCACCGAGATCACCGGCGTGATCATCCCGTCGCCGTAGAGGAGCGCGGTGCCGAAGAGCCCCAGCATGATGAGGACCCAGCGCGGGCTGCGCCGCGCGGCGCCCACGGGGGTGACCAGCGAGGTGAGCGCCAGGATGCCGCCCTCGCCGCGGTTGTCGGCGCGCAGCACGAACACGGCGTACTTGACGGAGATGACCAGCACGAGCGCCCAGAAGATCAGCGACAGCACGCCCAGCACGTTCTGCCGCGTCGGCTCGATGCCGTGCGTGTGGTGGAAGCTCTCGCGGACGGAGTACAGCACGCTGGTGCCGATGTCGCCGTAGACCACCCCCAGCGCGGTGAGCGAGAGCAGGGCGAGGTAGCGGCCCGTGGGCTCTGCCTGCCCGTGCGATGGATCGGCCACGGATGCTTTCGTCCGGTCCCAAAGCGATGCCGCCGCGCGTCCCTGTGACCCGCGGCGGACGAAGCGCCCTCACCCTACGTTTGCAACCCCGGTGCCGGTTGCGCCGCTCACCTGCTCCTGGCGACCGGGGCGAGGCGCGACGGCGGCGGACAAGCTCGCGTGCCGCGCACCGCGCGTCAACGGAGGACCCGGCTCCGCGATCGGAAATTCAACTGAATGTCTCATACCACGTTTCCGAGCATTGTTCTGGTTCGCGAGAAACAGATTGGCATCACACAGAGGACACGGAGGACACGGAGAGAACTTCAATCTCTCCGCTGTTCCTCTGTGTTCTCTGTGCCCTCTGTGTGAGACCTTTTCAG